>NZ_VPAO01000006.1:0-94178 GCF_013419235.1 Acinetobacter sp. YH12098 | reverse complement strand
TTATGTCCACTAAAGAGCCGTTGAAGACTACGACGTTGATAGGTTGGATGTGGAAGTGCGGTGACGCATGAAGCTGACCAATACTAATTGCTCGTGAGGCTTGACTATACAACACCCAAACAGTTGTATAAATAGCATCAATTGATTCACATATAATCAATCAAACTTGATTTAGTTGAAAAGCTAGATAAAATGAACACCTTAAATTAACTCAAGTACTTCTGTTAATAACTCATTTGGTAGAAAACTTAGCACGAAGAGCACTGCTCTGAGATTAGACTAAGCAAGTATCCATAACAGTTGTGCTGGCGACAATAGCAAGAGTGAACCACCTGATCCCTTCCCGAACTCAGAAGTGAAACCTCTTAGCGCTGATGGTAGTGTGGGGTTACCCATGTGAGAGTAAGTCATCGCCAGCTCATTATTCGAAACACCCCCAACTTAATCGTTGGGGGTGTTTTTTTATGCATAGTGAAAAAGATAGAGGGGGATACGGAAATTAAGTGCTGGATATCCAACGCTATAAGTTTACATAGAACGATAAAATTATATTAACTGACGTCGTGCATGCTTTAATGCTGTTCTTAACCCTTCTTCTAACGTTGGATGATAGAAGGGTTTATCTAAAATTTCATGTATGCTTAGTTCTTCTAAAATCATCCAAGCTAATAAATGTGCCAAATGTTCAGCTTCCGCGCAGAATAGCTCAGCTCCTAATAGTTTATGGCTAATTGTATCCACATATACTTCGGCAGCCCCTTTATTTTTAGCAGCAACAATCGCACGACCTTGTTTTTCATAAGAAACGTAACCAATGACGAATTCTGTGTTTTTATCTTGTAGATGCTTATAGCTTTGCCCAATGGTTGCCATTTGTGGTGTAGAAAATAAGATGCCTAGAGGTATTAGCGTCTTGATGGATTTAGTTTGTGGAAAATTTAAACAGTTTTGTACAGCAAACTTGCCTTCATGAGCTGCTTCGTGTTGGATAGGGGTATTGGTATGTGCATCACCGACGATAAAAATTGGATAATCGGCTAGCTGCTTTGTATCTGGATTGATTGGCAAATTTTTTAAATCTTTAAATTCGGCACTTATACGTTCTAAACTTAAGGTATTTAATAATGTACGTCTGCCAGTTGCAGCTAATACATAGTCAACTTGTAGTGTCTTCTGTACGTTTTCTTCAGTATAGGTTAAATGAACTAGATCTCCTTCAATAGAATAATGTTCAGGTAAAATTTCAAACTTTAGCTTTAACTCTTTACTTAATTCTTCCTGTGCGAGCTTTTGCAATATAGGGCTACTCAGTGAGCCAATTTTTCGACTACGTGCAAAAACTGTGGTGTTTACATTGAGGCGTGTTAAAGCCTGCGCTAATTCCAAAGCGATGACGCCACTTCCAATAACTGCGACTGATTTAGGGAGTTGTTCTAATTCAAATATCTGATCTGATGTAATTAATTTATCGCCTAATATTTTTTTTTGTTCAGCATCTATAGCAGGAGTTGTACCTACAGCAAGGATAAATGACTTAGCTTTAAATGTTTGGTTGTTTACTTGAATGGTATTTGAATCAATAAATTCAGCTTTACCTGAAATTTTATGCTGGCTTGGCCAACTTTCAACATCTTTTAACGTGGCTCGTGTAAAACGATTACGTAAGGTTTGAACATGTTGCATGACGCTAGAGGTATCAATTTCACTTTTGACATCTAGGCCTAAATTATCAGCATGTCCTATTTCGTACATACGGTTGGCAGTAGAGATAAGTATTTTACTGGGCATACAACCGACACGTGCACAGGTGGTGTCCCACGGACCATCATTAATGATAAGAATATTTTGTGTTTTTTTAATTGCTTCTTTATAGGCTGAAATGCCTGCTGTTCCCGCACCGATAATGATGATGTCGTACATAAAATTCTCCTTCATATTTCAAATTTAACATATCAAAGATTTGTCTTCCTTTTGTTTACATAAAGCTATAACTGTGGTTACATAGCAACCAATAAATATTTATAACAACTCTATATATATTGAGGGTTTTAGGGGAATTCCATGCAAAAAAAACAAGTGACTATGAAACTGTCAGCTGTAGCTTTAGCCGTATTGTTGGCAAGTTGTGGCGGTGGTGGTAGTGATGGGTACTATAATAAAGGTGTTAGTGCTCCTACCGCAGGAACAGGAACTGGCACACAAGAGGAAAACCTGTTTAAAAATATTCAAATTCAGTATCTTCCAATAGTAGAAAAACTTAATGCGCGTGGAGATACTTAGAGGTGGTCCCACTTGTTTGAACAACTAAAAGCTTATTTATAAGTGATATTCTGCTCTAGTTAAGCTACCTTATTTTGTTGTGGTAGCTGGTCATAGTAAAACTCATCTGGAGTCATTTTGTCCAGACTCGAATGAGGTCGTTTCAAATTATAAAATTCAAAATATGCACTCAATTGCTTTTTCGCATCGGTGACACTGCTATAAGCTTTGAGATACACCTCTTCATATTTAACGCTTCTCCATAACCGTTCAACCATCACATTATCAATCCATCGACCTTTACCATCCATACTGATTTGAATGCCATTTGATTTCAATACATCAATAAATGCATCACTGGTGAACTGACTGCCCTGGTCTGTATTAAATATTTCAGGTGATCCATATTTTTCAATCGCTTCATTTAAAGCCGAAATACAAAAATCCACCTCCATACTAATCGATACCCTATGCGCAAGTACCTTGCGGCTATGCCAATCAATCACAGCACATAAATAAACAAAGCCTTTTGCCATAGGGATATACGTTATATCCGTACACCACACTTGATTACTGCGCTGAATAGCCAATCCTTTGAGCAGATATGGATATTTACGGTGAGCTTGATTGGCCTGACTTAGATTTGGTTTACGATATAACGCATTAATGCCCATTTTCTTCATTAAAGTACGTGTATGACGTCGTCCTATATGATGTCCTTGACGATTCAATAAATCACGCATCATACGGCTACCTGCAAAAGGGTATTGCATATGTAACTCATCCATACAGCGCATCAGCTTCAGATCTGATTCACTCACAGGTTTTGGGCGATAGTAATAACAACCACGGGAGACTTTCAGCAGCTTAGCTTGCTTAGATACTGAAATCTGAAGTGAGTCATCGATTAACTTTTGTGGTTGAAGCGACTCAGTTTCTTCAACACACCTTCTAAAAAATCAATTTCTAATGCCTGCTCACCGATTTTTGCATGTAGTTTTTTTAGATCGATGGGTGGTTCTGTCGGAGCTTTTGATTGATCGAAAGCTTGCGAGGAAGCTGAAATCAGTTGATTTTTCCAGTCAATAATTTGGTTTTGATGAACATCAAATTCAGCACTCAATTCAGCAAGTGTTTTTTCTGCTTTAATCGCAGCAAGTGCTACCTTAGCTTTAAAGTCATTTGAATGATTTCTTCTTGGTCTACGTGTCATAAAATACTCCATATATTGATGTTTATAACATCATTTGGGGAGCAAAATATCACTTATAAGTGTTGTTCAAATTTCCTGATCCACCTCTCTTTTACAGTGTCTGTACGTGTAATGAATGATGGAGCTATTTTACCTAATGTTGCTTTAATAGTTGAATCTACAGATGTATTAAAGAATAAAGCTGCGATTGAGTACATTCCATCAAGTGAGGAGGTAGAGGGTGAATCCGCAGGAATCAAAACTGATGGACAGGGTATTGCACGATTTAATGTTAAAGTTGATGCGGGCTTGGATGAATCCACGATTAATGAAATCTTGAAAGGTGTAAACGTTAAGGTATCTGTTAAGGATGATAAAGGTAATACTTTAGCTTCAGCAGCTCATCTTATTTCGGCTTATGATCCAGAAAAAGAAGTAGTTGAAATACCGAACAAATATGATTGGAGTATTTTAACCGACAAGCAGGCACTTGCAGTTGTTGGTGATAAAATTGCTGTGCAGATCAAACTCAAGGCTATTAATGGAACTGACTCTGTAAATAATAAGCCAATACAGATTTCACTTGAAAACTCATTTAATAATCAGCTTGCAATTTCAAGTGAATCAGTCGCTTCAACTAATGAGGAAGGTTATGTTGCATTTACTATTAGTTCAAAACTGACAACAGCATTGACCGAAGCACAAATAGCAAACATGCTTTCACAAGGGTTAAAATTCAAAGTACAAGTTGTTGAATCTGGCGTTGTGACGAGCGAACAAAGCAAAACGATTGCTTTAGTAAAGTATATTGATGAAAGTTTGTATGGCGGTATTAACTCTATGAGTCTTGGCCAATTGACCTCTAACAATGGAAATTATATTCAAGAGGTTTACTTGGATTTGGGTGAGGAACATGCTAACCAGGACGTAACGATCTCATCTCGTGCCATTCAATATAGTAAAGGAAAATATTATTTTTCAAATAATATTGGTCTTTATCCATTAAGCTCAGCAATTTGTACCTTAAATAATTCACCTGTTAAAAACGAGACAGGTTTAGACTGGAATGGTAATTCAATTACTTATGCTGCCTTGGTTTCTGAAAAACTAAAACTCAATAATATTGATATCAATAATGTTGTCTATTTGAATAAGGCGGGGCTTACTAATTCGACACTCTCATTTGTAAAAGTGAAAACTGATGTAGATGGTAAGGCGATTATTAATCTTGTTTATGATAAAACTTATTCCAAATGGTTAAACTTAAGTCTAAGTGCACGTTTGGAGAATCAATCTGTTCCATTCGGTAGTACTTTTGATTTTCAACTACCATTAATTGAAACAGATTATAATGATCAAACAGGAACAGGGCCGAATATGATTAGTCCATTTGGTATGTCAGATGATTGTTTTAATGCAAATTAATTAAAAACAGCGCTTCGGCGCTGTTTTTTATTGAGAGATTTAAATAGAAGTCCCCACACTCACACCCACCGTCGGGCGCACTTGCATAGAACTACAAGCACTCAGAGCCAAGACACATATCACCACCAATAAAACTTTATTCATGCAACAAACCTTGAGATTTTGCCTGATGAAATAACGCACTAGAACGAGCGCCACTACGACAAATCATCAGAATGGGTTTTGGAAGCTCATTATAATATTTAGCGAATTCAAGAATGTCTGTTTGAGAAATTTTACCGCTGTTGACAGGTTGATAAATCACACTGATCTGGGATTTTTCCGCGATATTGCGTAATTCACTCACCTTGACTGCATTACCCATCTCTTGATCAGGGCGGTTCACAATCACAGATTTAAAACCTTGCCGCATCAACTGTGAAAATTTGGCAGCATTCATCTGACCTGCAACACTGACTTTGGTATTTAAAGTCTGAACATCGTTTTGAGCGTGACTCAGCGGGATACTGCTACAGATCAGAATACAGCAAAATACATATTTGAGGATGGGTTTAGTCATCCAAAAGATCCATCTGTTTTGCTAGTTGATACAGGTTGTTTGAACGGTTACCTGTACGGCAGAACATTAGAACTGGCTTTGGCAATTCATTAAAATGATTAGCAAAGTTACGGACATCTAGCTCAGAAATTTGACCTGCAACAACAGGTTGATGAACATAGTCTAAACCAGCGCTACGAGCTGCTTCTTCAATTTGAGCACTGGTTGGTTGCTCAGGACCACCTTCCATGTCAGGGCGGTTATTGATAATCGATTTAAAGCCTTTTTCAACCACTTGCGCTACATGTTCTGGGCCGATTTGACCTGCAAAACCAACATTTTCGCTCATTGAGTCACTCCATAATTTAATTCATAGATTTATGCTTTATGATAGCATTAAGCACAAACTTGAGCAGAATGTTCTTAAATTTTTATAAGCGATTACAACCATAAAATAACGCAATGGAGCGCGTATGCACGCCTATACAGTCGAACCACTGTATGTCAAAAGCGGACAAGATGTTATAGCTGCTGACTTTTATCGTCCAAAATCTGTTGAAAAACCTGCAGTCATTCTCATGGCACATGGTTTGGCGGCATTACGCCAGTTTAAATTAGTGCAATATGCCAAGCGCTTTGTGCAAGCAGGCTATGCTGTCGTGTTGTTTGATTATCGCTATTGGGGTGGCAGTACAGGGCGTCCGAGAGAGTTGGTGAACCTTAAAGCTCAACTTGAAGATTGGCGGACCATGATCGATCATTTACAGCAGCGTAAATCGATTGATTCGAGACGCATTGTATTATGGGGAACATCGCTGAGTGGTGGCTATGTACTTAGTTTGGCGGCAGAGCTTAAAAATATTAAAGCGGTGATGGTACAAGTACCATTTGTCGACGGCGCTGAAAGTGCAAAATTGTATCCCCTACAGCAATTACCCAAAGCGTTAAAATTATCGAGTCAGGACTATATGGGTTCTAAAGTTGGGATGAGCCCAACGACTTTACCTGTAGTTGATCCACATCGATTGTGTTTTTTACAGTCTGAAGACAGTTATGCGGGCTACTTATCGATCGTAAATCCTGATTTTTATTGGAGTGGCGAAATTCCAGCTCGGGCCTTTTTTAAGTTAATCCGTTATCGCCCAATTTTGGATGTCCGTAAAATTAGCATACCAGTACTTTTTATTGCAGCCAAAGAAGATAGTTTGATTCCCATCGAATCAAGCCGAGAAACTGCGACCAATATTGCACCATATGTGCAGTATTATGAGTGGGAAATGCAACATTTTGATATTTATCACGGGCAATGGTTTGAAAAAGCCATGGCAACCCAATTAGAATTTTTACATCAACATGTTGGAGTCAGCTAAATGATCGTTGTGTGTCCTGAATGTGGTGCAAAAAACCGTGTACCTGAAGAAAAACTCGAAGTTGGACCTGCATGTGGTCAATGTCATCAAGCATTGATTCCATTGGCGCCCATCGAGTTGAATGAAAAGAACTTTGCAAATTTTATTAGCAATAGTGATTTACCTGTGCTGATTGATTTATGGGCTGAATGGTGTGGACCATGTAAGATGATGGCGCCACACTTTGCACAAGTTGCAAAATCTAATCCGAAGGTGGTTTTTGCCAAAATTGATACCGAAGCAAACCCTCGATTGAGCGGTGCATTTAATGTTCGTAGTATTCCTACACTGGTTTTGATGAATAAAACCAACGAAATTGCTAGAATAAGTGGTGCAATGCGTGCTGGTGAGTTACAACAATGGCTCAACCAGCAGTTAAATCTACCTCAATAAATGTCAGCGCCAGGAGCTAAAGTGTCAGAAACTCATGTAAAACCTGAAGGAACGCTTTCCCTACAAACCATCGCGATGCCTGCAGACACCAACTGGAGTGGTGATGTTTTCGGTGGTTGGATCGTGTCACAAATGGACTTGGCCGGTGCAATTCACGCAGAGCGTTTCAGTCAAGGACGCTGTGCAACGATTTCAATTAACCAAATGACCTTCCTCGTTCCAGTGAAAGTCGGGGATGTCATCAGTGTATATACCAAAATTTTAAAAGTGGGTAATACCTCTATCCAAATGCAGATTGAAGTTTGGGATAGCCATGACAGCTCACGTGATCCAATTCGCGTAACCGAAGGTGTGTTTACATTTGTCGCTGTGGATGTGAAAGGTGCTAAGCGTCAAATTCCTGCGGATGCAAAAGCTAAATTTGCTGCAGATCAAGCTTAATTAAAGTTAGACGCAAAAAAAAGCCGCTCAATCGAGTGGCTTTTTTATTAATCACGAATTAAAACTTAGAACATTGTATTTGAATTGGCACTGGTTTCAGGAATGCTTTGTTGCACATCCCAATGTTCGACGATCTTGCCATTTTCAACACGGAAGATATCAATAATCGCTTCTCCACGGTCTTGATTATTCTGCGTAGAGTGCACATGTAAATAGACCAAATCACCTTCGGCAGCGGCACGTTTGATCTGGTTTTTTGCTTCAGGATTTTGTTTAAAATACTGGATGAAATAATCGACAAAAGGCGCTTTGCCATCAGGTACATGCGGATTATGTTGAATATATTGATTGCCAATATATCGGTCAGCATATGTCTTAACCTGATGTTTAAGAAAGACACCTTCATAAAAATCAATCACGATTTTCTTATTTTCCGCTGCTTGGCTGGTTTGAATATTGCTTTCAGCTGTTTGTGTTGGAGTCGTTGGCGTTGCAGGAATAGTACTTTGACATGCAGTTAAAAACACCACCAGGCTGATGAGTGAAAGGGGAATGATTTTTTTCATAAAGTGCTCAATATATTTGTGTCGTGCAAGCATATTGAGCGGAATTACGGCGTATAAATAATAAAAAACAGTCTTGATTTTGCTGAAATTTGGTAAAACTTATACTTACCTAAAAGTAAGTTTTATTTACATTTATTTATTTTTCAGAGCGGATTTTGCCACCCACGCCCAAAGCATTTCACATTGAATCGGTGCTTCACCAGATTCATCGGTGACTAAGACCTGTACTAAGGTTTCACCTTTTTCTGTGCTTTGCATTTGTCGTTGCTGTTCGGGTGTAAGCGTTGCGATGGCTTTCATCCCACCTTGGGTTGGACGTTTAAAATCAACTTTGAAACTTTTAATTAGGACAATGGCGCTATCAGGGACGTTCATTGCTGTGACAAAACCTGTGGCTGTTTCTGCGATCAGCGCCATGGCACAGGCATGTACTTGCCCGATATGGTTTTGCATCGCCTTATGATTGGCGATGCTCACCTCAACACGCTCAGGGCTGACATGTTGATATTGGATTTTAGCCGTTCCAACCATGGGCACGACACGACCAAAAGCTCGACTGAGCAAACGACTTTGAATACCTTTGGGTAATTTAGAGCTTGCTTTGACCAGTTTATTTAGACGATTTGGACGTGCCATATTGACCTCAATGGCAGTTGTGCTGCCTTAATCTTTAAAGTTGTTAAATTGAAGCGGCACACCAAACTGTTGCTCTTTTAAGAACGCCATCACTTGTTGCAAAGTGTCACGTTTCTTGTCAGTCACACGAATTTTGTCGCCTTGAATAGAAGATTGCACTTTAATGCCGCTTTCTTTAATGGCTTTATTGATTTTTTTTGCAGTATCAGAGTCAAGACCGTCTTTTAGTTTGATCACTTGAATGACGTTTTTACCAGAAGCGGTCATTTTTTGTGGATCGAGTGCTTGAATGTCAACTTTACGTTTGAAGAAATGATTTTCGAGCATGGTATACACTTGCTCACATTGGAAATCGCTTTCTGTTGAGATTTTGATTTCCTTATTTTTCTCATTTAACTCAATTGAAACGTCTTGACCACGGAAGTCAAAACGCGTCGCTATTTCTTTTTGCGTGTTTTGAACTGCATGATTTACTTCAAAAACTTCTAATTCGGAAACAATATCAAAAGAAGGCATAGATTAGACCTTTACAAAGGGAAAGAATATCTGAGATGCTAGGGATGTTTTCTTCATTTGCCAAGTGTTGTTTACATCAAAAGGAGTGTGCAATGATCCGTAAACAAGAAATTACAACATTTGAGTTCCCAGAAGACTCGATTATCTGGGATGTTCGCGATGCAAGTGCTTATGCTGAAGCACATGTGAAAGGTGCAGTTAACCGACCGATCAACGCATTGTCATCAGATGCACTGACTCAGGTGTCAACGGATCAACCCATTTACATTTTATGTGGTGGCGGAAGTAAAGCTCCACGTGCAGCAGAGTTACTAGAGGGTTTTGACAGCTCACGTGAATATGTAATCTTAATGGGCGGCACGCGTGCTGCTCGTGATGCTGGTCTTCCTTTGGAACAAGGGAAATAAGATCGAATCAAAAAAAGCGCCGAAAGGCGCTTTTTTATTGCAAGTTATTTTTCTTGAGGTGGAGATGACGGCATCTGAGCTTGAAAATAAGGCTTCTTGGTTTTTTGTTTGGCTTTGGCGCGTCGTATAAAACGTGCTGCATGAATTTTATCGAGTAGCTGTGTTGGAATCGGGCAGGCTTCTTTTAAGACCAACGCGGCAATGATTTCACTACAGAGCGGGGCATACAGGAAACCTTTAGAACCGAGTCCACTACAGCTATAAATGTGCTGATCTTCATGGACTGCACCAATTACAGGGAAAAAGTCTTTCGTCTGTGCGCGAATTGCGGCACGTCCTTGCCATTGCTCAATCGGTGCTAAGGTTTTGGCAAAGTCGGGGAACACACTGTGGATAAGTTCATAGTTATGCACATGATCTTCAGTGAGAACGTCTGTGTCATCACGGCCGGGATAAAATGACGCGCCCATAATCATCTGTTCGGCATCCAGTTGCATACAATAGCCTCCATAACTATAGGCGGTATGCATATCCATTTGTTGAGCAGGATTATTCAACCAACTGACTTGTCCACGAATGGCACGCAGCTCTGGATAATCTGTTTGTAGCTGCATGCTCTCACGTGCCGCACAGAGAATGACATGCTCGGCAGATGGAAGCTGCTGATCCTGTGTAAATAGCGCAACGCCATTTTGTTGTTGCTCAATGCGTTGAATATCTGCTTGTAACAACTCAATGTGTGGATGCGCCAAGATTTGGTCACGAAGCTGATGTGGACTGACGGCACCTGCTTGTTTGAGGAGCAGGGTTGGAAATGCTGAAGCTAATTGATTTGGCGTGCCTTCTTCAGCAGCTAACACCTCTGAAGGATAAGCTTGAGCTAAATCAAGATGCTCTGCTTTATTTTTTAAAATAGATTGGTGAATCTGTAAGGGACGAAATGCCTTGAAGTTTTGATAATGCTTGAGCGCATATAACCAACTCAGGGTCATCAAATGTTCAGCACTTTGTTCAATTGAACTGAGTTTAGGGTTGAGTAGGGCAAGAGGATTACCCGACCCACCGCTGAGTGGTGCTGATTTCTCGTAAATACGCACTTGATGCCCACGTTGAGCAAATGTCCAAGCACAGCTTAAACCAGCTATGCCAGCGCCAATAATCGCGATTTGACGGGGCTTATGACCTAGAGTGATTTCAGAATTTTTTTTTTCGTCTAAAGTGGGTATGTCAGCAACTACGGATTGATCATCTGATCTTTCAGGTGCGAGCCAAAAAGCTTTGAGCATTTCACGCTTATGAGCAAAGCCACGAGGTCGTGTAATGGTAATACCATGCTCACGTAAGCCGCGTTTCAGTACACCTGCCACACTAAATGAGGCAAAGGTCGTCCCAATGTCTGATAGACGCACGATATTTTTGAGTACGTTTTCTTCCCACATGTCAGGATTACAGGCGGGTGCAAAACCGTCCAAGAACCATGCATTGACCGTAGCAGTTTTTGCCATGACCGGAAAAACGTCGTGTGCATCGCCTAACCAAAGATCAATTGAAAAACGCTCTTCTGGAAAATTGAGTCGATGACATCCCGCAATGGGTTCAGGATATTGCGCAATCAGTTGCTGTGCCAAAGGCTGTAATTCAGGCCATGCATTTAATGCACGAATGAGGTCTGCTTTAGATAAAGGAAATTTTTCTACAGAAATAGCATGTAGATGGCTGTGATTATCTGGACGAACCTGTTGCCATAATTGCCACAGGGCCAAAATATTTAAGCCTGTACCAAAACCTGTTTCACCGACACTGAAATATTCAAAATCAGTCAGTGCCGCAAGGCGAGTGTCGAGGTCATTCCCTTTTAAAAACACATGACGTGTTTCGAGTAGGCCATTATCCTTCGAAAAATACACATCACCAAACTGTTTAGACACTGGAATATCAATGCCATCGATCATTTGCCAATCGAGATCGGCAGTCTGAATTGCACCTGACAAAACTCAAGCAACCTTTAAATTGAAGTAGAAAAACGAATTACCATTGACGACGACGTTTGGTATAGACGTAACTGGCCAACAAGAAACCTAAAATCACGCCAACACCGAGTGTGGTCCCGCCATATAAAAACATCTGCGCGCTACGTTCACTTTGTAGCACTTGTACTTGTACGCCCAAGCTATCATTTTTAAGTTGTAATTCTTGGTTTTGCGCCAAGGCTTCAAGGTTAGCTTTTTCTAACTGTTGTAAGCGTACAGATTGGTCTTTGACCATCGCTTTGACTTTGGCATCTTGCAGCGCTTTATTTTTTGCCAATTGCTCAATGGTCAATGGATTTGCATCTTGAGGTTGACCATTAGGATTGACGGTTGCCGCCACTTTAATGATGCCCGGTTTATTGGCAGGAATGGTATGCGGCACAGGATTGGGAGGAGGTGTTGCAGTCGTTGCTTGAGCAGCAGGGGCTACAGCAGGTGCAGGAGCCGGTTCTTCAGCCCATGCAGTTGAACAAATTAAAGATAAGCCCAGTAAACTAGAAACAACGACGCGCATGAACCTTATCCTTTAGGAAATGCTTTGTTAAATGGTTTGACATCAATTTGGCCATAAACCCCTTCTTTGAGGAAAGGTTCATCTGCCAACCATTGGTCTAGGGCTTCACGACTATCAAAATCGACAATGATCGTACTGCCATAAAAACCAGCTTGCGGGTTTGCCGGATCTTTAGGCATCGCACCTGCAACAATCAGACGACCTTCATCATCAAGTTTTTGTAGACGTTCAAGATGTTGAGGACGAACTGCAAGGCGCTTTTCCACTGTACCTTCATTATCTGTACAGCTTACGACGAATAATGGCATGACTTTTCCTGATTTTTGACCGAATGGATTATTCTGAGGTCTTAAAGTATTTACGTAATACAATAAACTGAATAATGATAAAGGAAAACATCACGATCATGTCACCAAAAGCAGTGAATTCACCCCAATATTTTCCGTCTGCAAACAAATAAGCGAAAAAGGTGTGTAAACATGACATCACCACGAACATTGCAGCCCATGCATAGTTCAATCGTTTCCAACCGACAGCGGTTAAATTTAAGACTGGACCAAATAAACGTTCGATGAGCGGTTTCTTATCTTTACTAAACAGTGGAGAAAGTAAAAACGCCCCTGCGAACACTAAGTTCAGTAAAACGGCTTTTAAGCGAATATAAAAATCATCGCTTAGCATCAGGGTAATACCACCAAAAATCACGGTCATGAACAACACAATCCATTGCTGTTTATCTAGACGGAATTTTTGCATGACAAACAATGCACCATAAACCACAAGCATGGAAATGATGAGACCTGATGTTGCCACAAGAATGTTATTGTTATCGACACCCCCAGCAGAACCAATCAATTGTAATAATGGGTGCTGCGTATCTTTTGGATCTACAGTTTTATATAAATAAAAGAAAATAATGAGTGGCACAAAGTCTAAAAGTGCTTTCATGTTAGAGTATCTAAATCTGATCAAATAAATGACATAGTATAGAGATGCAAGGCGTAGATTTACATACACACAGTAATATTTCTGATGGTACTTTGTCACCAGAGGCTTTGGTGCAGGCCGCAAGTGCTATTGGAATTCATACGCTGGCTTTGACTGATCACGATACGATGGACGGATTGTTGGCAGCAGAGCAGGTCGCGCATGAATTAAAGCTGCAATTAATCTCTGGTGTGGAGATTTCTAGCCAGTGGTCGAGACCTGCAACCAAAAAAAGTTATGGTGTACATATTGTCGCTTTAAATATGCAAAATCCTGCGCCCTTACAAGCCTTATTGATGGATCAAAAGCGTATTCGAGCGGAACGTGCTCGGCAGATTTGTGACTTATTGATACCGTTAATTGGTCAAGATATTTATAGCGATGTGATTGCCAAGGTTGACCATATACCAGATCGGGTAACACGCACGCATATTGCCAAAACTTTGGTGGAAAAGGGTGTGGTTTCACGTCCACAACAAGCTTTTGATAAATATATTAAAGAAGGCAAAAAAGCCTTTGTAAAATTTGAAGGTCCGAGTCTTGCAGAAACCATTGAGGTGATTCATGCCAGTGGTGGCTTTGCGGTGTTGGCGCATCCAACGCGTTATGATTTATCTGCGACCAATATTCGTTATTTGATTGAAATCTTTGCTGAAGCGGGTGGTGATGCAGTGGAATTACCACCGGCAATTGAGCCATTATCGACTCGTCAAATGGTGGATCGTATGATTGCTGCCTTTAACTTAAAAGTTTCTGTTGGCAGTGATTTTCATGGTGACAATATGCCGTGGATTAAACTCGGCAATATCCCTCGAGTGAAAGAGGAGCAAGTTGGAATCTGGGAGAGCTTTGTTTAAAGCCTTACGCGATGATTGCTCTCACTTACATATCTTCGATGTACCAAAAAAGTGTACGGCAAAGCTATGTAAGCGAGGGTTTAGACGCAGTGATCAATTACAGTAAGTTATGATCTTTGGCTTGAATCGGTGGTGGGGTGGGTTTTCCTAAAGTCCCAAGTAATTCAATTTCAATAGTACGCACCATCGAGTCCAATGGAAGGTCATTACTTTGTGTACCAAAGGGCTCTTCAATCTCTGAACTCAGCGCATCTAAGCCTAAAAAGGTATAGGCCAAAATCCCGACCAAAAGGGGGGTCGCAAGACCTAAAGTAGAACCCAAGCTAAAGGGTAAGACAAAACAGAAAAAATAAACGGTTCGATTCAGCAAGACCGAATAAGCAAACGGTAATGGCGTAGTGGCAATACGGTCACAGCCGGTTTGTACGGTGCTGAGTTCCATCACATGCTGATTCATCTGGGTATAAATAATATCTGAAATTTCACCATCTTTAAGTGCCTGCATCAGCTCCCATTGGATCAAACTCAACGTGTACTGCGGTGCATTGGCTTGTTGGTATAGTTGGGTGATGGCATTCGCGCTCATGCCGCTGGTTTCAACCAGTTCAGTGGGATTGGCGGTTTGATGGCGGAGTCGGTCACGTAAAACGTTGGCAAAGACGATTACATGTTGAATCACACGTTCACGACGGCCTTGACTGAGTAAACGGCAGTCACGGTCAAAATGGCGTGCATTGGCAATCAAAATGCCCCATAAACGCCGAGCTTCCCACCAACGGTCATAGCAGGCTGAGTTTTTAAAGCCTAAGAAAATCGACAGCACAACACCGATTAGGGTAAAGCCGACCAAAGGAAATTCGGTAAAATGGAAGATATCGACATAGGATAAGCCGCCCACAATGGCAGACAGCAACATAACGATCCCGAGCGGAGGTAAAACCTTAGGTAAAATCGTTCCTCGCCAAGAAAATAGCAGTTTAAAAATACTCGGTTGGTCACGGACGATCATGTTCGAATGATAATTTCTAGTTTTAAAAAATTATGATGATCTTCGGGTTTGCTCAAGCACTTGTCAATAACTGTTTCATGCAGATGAGTGTGCTTGGAGCAAGCCATGTTCAGCAAAGGAAAAACTCCCTTCAGTGGAGATAATGCAATGATCGATAAGTCGAATTTCCACCAGCTGACAAGCCTGCTGAATGAGTCGAGTCAATTCAAGATCGGCAGCAGAAGGTTCTGCACGACCGAAAGGATGATTATGTGCAATGACAATACTGCTGGCGTGTTCAGAAATGACATAACGCAGCAGTTGATTGATGGAAATTTCACAGGTATTGAGGCTGCCATAAAAAAGTTTTTTAAAGTTTATTTTTCTTAAATGTGCATCTAGACAGAGCACGCCAAAGACTTCTTGACGTTCCGATAAAAATTCAAAGCGAAGAAAGTTTTGCAATTGTTCAGAGTGTTGCATGTGCAAGGCTTCATTTTGAAAATGTTGACTCACATAGCGTTTACCGAGTTCTTTTACCGCCATAAGCTGCGCATATTTACTGTTTCCAATGCCATGAAACTGGCGCAAATCCTCAAGTGACGCATCCATCAGCGCTTGCAACTGACCAAAATGTTGGATCAGGACTCGTGCGAGTTCGACAGCAGAGTGCTGCTGGGAACCAGAGCGTAGGAAAATAGCCAGTAGCTCAGCATCGGATAAACTTTGTGCGCCTTGTTGAATCAGCCGCTCACGTGGGCGCTCTTGTTCAGGCCAATTTTTAATTGAATTATTCATTATTCTTAGACTTTTTTATTATCAGTCAATCGGCTTTTTCACAGCAGATTGTTGGGTCAGTGCATATTTAATGCTATTGTGAGCGCCACTGCAACAGATAGGTAGCCTGTTCGTGAGCTTTGATTTAAGTGTAATGCCCACAAAAAATATTCTTTTAGGTGTCACTGGTGGTATCGCAGCCTATAAAAGTGCCATTCTTGTCCGTCGGTTAAAAGATGCCGGATTTGATGTGCGCGTGGTGATGACTCAAGGTGCGCAAGCCTTTGTGACCTCGCTAACGTTTCAGGCGCTTTCAGGCAACCCTGTGCATACCGAATTACTCAATCCCGAAGCAGAAGCGGGCATGGGGCATATTGAATTGGCACGTTGGGCTGATTTGGTATTGGTTGCTCCTGCAAGTTGTGACACGCTGGCAAAATTTGCGGCGGGTTTAGCAGATGACCTTCTTTCGACACTTTATCTTGCGACTAAAGCACCCGTCTGGGTTGCCCCTGCGATGAATCAGCAAATGTGGGCAGCCAAAGCGACACAGCGTAATTTAAATACACTGGTTGAAGATGGCGTACATGTGATCATGCCCGATGCCGGTTCTCAAGCCTGTGGTGATGTGGGCTTAGGGCGTATGCCTGAGCCAGAAGATTTAGCGGATCAAGTGACGGCCTATTTTCATCAAGCACAGCGAGCTATTGCTGAAAAATTTGGCATGCTTGCAGGCAAACATGTGGCGATTACAGCCGGTCCAACACGTGAGTCGATAGATCCTGTACGTTATATTTCCAACCACAGTACAGGTAAAATGGGGTTTGCACTGGCAGCGGCTTGTTATGCAGCTGGTGCTAAAGTAACGCTGATCGCAGGACCCGTCAGTTTAGATACACCAAATGGTGTACGACGGATTAATGTGCAGTCTGCAATTAAAATGTTAGATACCAGTCTGCAAATGTTAGATGAAGGCTGTGATATTTTTATCGCAACAGCGGCTGTTGCAGATTATCGCGTGGCAGAAGTTGCAGAGCATAAAATCAAAAAAGCTGGCGATGAACTCAATGTGGCTTTAATTAAAAATCCAGATATCGTTGCAACGATTGCGCAGCAGTCAAAACGTCCATTTATGGTTGGATTTGCCGCCGAGACACGCAATGTCGAAGAGTATGCTGCCGGCAAACTTGTGGCAAAAAAACTCGATATGATTGCGTGCAATGATGTTTCACGTAAAGACATTGGTTTTGCTTCAGACGAAAATGCCATGACTGTGTTCTTCGCAGATCAATATCAAATGGAAAAGCGTGATTTAGAGAAAGCCTCAAAACAAGAAATTGCACAGCAATTGGTGGAAGCCATACATGATGCGCTACATCATGAGCCTGAAACAGACGATGAATAATTTCAGTTGATTCCTTAAAAATCCCCGCAATGTTTGGGGATTTTTTTTATGGCGCTTTTACGATGTTTTGTTTAAGGCTCTATATTGAAAAAATCACAATAGGATCGTTTTGATGTTGAAACTTTGACGGCTAGGAAACTACTACCAAAATGGTCATTTTCAACAAAAATATGTCAGCAAGAGACCAAGGCTGTCAGTGTTTTAAAACAGTAAAAATGCAATTTAAGTGATTGATATCAAAATTAAATATAAAATTGAGAAATCTTGATAATTTGGCTTGTACTGTGTGTTTTATTGGCTATTATGAAGCAAACAATGAGGAATGTTTGGATCGGAATCTGTGATCGGTCTGACTTTTTCATCAAGAATAAATGCATCATGGGGGATGCAATATGTTTCGATGGCTCACCATTTTTTTACTGTTGAGTTTGGCTGGTTGTAGCTATTTTGTCTCGACAGATGAATTATCTCGGCAGATTGAGCAGCAGATGCAGCACGAGTTTGATCAGAATCCAGATTATCGGCAGTACCATTTACGGATTCAAAATATAAAAGTATTAGAACGTAAGGGATTAAGTTTTAAGGCTCAGGCGACGCTGCAATACGATGGTCAGCCTTATACTGTTTTGGTCGAGATCTACAAAGACCTGCAAGGCTATGCATGGAAAATAGATGAAGAACAATTTGCCTTCATTGACGAAGCTGAAATTGCAAAGTATCAGGCGCAGTTAGATCAAGAGTTGAATCATTTGGTTGAGGAATTGGAACAACCAACAGAAGAGGTTGAACCTGTTACATCGGCGCCTGAGAGTTATGTGGGTATGCGTGAGGAAGAAGATCCATCTGATTATCAATGGACTGGCTATGATGATGAACCTTTTCCCAAAGGGAATATTACGGTCAATAGTCATTGAGTGATGATGTGACTGTTTAGATGATTTAGCTGAGTTGTCGATCTTACCAAGCAAGCACTTTAAGAAACATGAAAAATAAAAAAAGCCCGCAAAATAGCAGGCTTTCACTTTTTGAAGATTAATCTTCTAAAACGACTTTAGGATGATCACGTAAATAGTCTTCAGTACGTTGCATTGCATCTTTAATATTTTGGATGGCATTTTCCACATCTGCAAAGGTTTTGGCATTGCCACCACTTAAAGCCTGACGCCATTTTCGAGCACCTGGTAGATTTTGGAATAAACCTAAAATATGACGGGTAATGATAGAAAGCGGCGCACCTTCTTCCATGCGTTTAGCAATATACGGTAGCATCTGATCGATAATATCGAAACGGTTGGGTAATTCGAGATCCCAAAGCTGACCGATCTCAGCCAATAAATACGGGTTGTGATAAGCCTCACGGCCAATCATCACGCCATCAACATGTTGTAAATGTTGCTGCGTTTCAGCAAAGGTTTTCACCCCGCCATTAATTTCGATCAATAAATTTGGACGTTCTTGTTTCAGACGATAAACATCTTCATAACGTAAAGGTGGCACATCACGATTTTCTTTTGGCGACAAACCTTGCAGCAGGGCAATACGGGCATGCACGATAAAATTGTCACAGCCAGTCTTTGCCACGGTATCAACAAAATGCAGCATTTCTTCATAAGACTGCATGTCATCAATCCCGATGCGGTGTTTTACGGTCACTGGAATATCAACAGCATTTCGCATTTCAGCAATACATTCAGCCACCAAATCAGGCTCTGCCATCAAGCATGCACCAATTTTATTGTTCTGAACGCGGTCACTCGGACAGCCGACATTGAGGTTTACTTCATCATAGCCCCAGTCCTGTGCCATCTTGGTACAGGTCGCTAAATCTTTGGGATTTGAACCACCAAGCTGTAACACAATCGGGTGTTCTTCGTTGTTATAGTCCAAATGACGATTCGCACCGCCAAATAATATCGCACCTGTGGTGACCATCTCGGTGTAGAGAATCACATTAGGGTTAAACAAGCGTGCAAAGAAACGATAGTCACGAGTCGTCCAATCCATCATAGGTGCAACGGATATACGTGGAAGCCTTGATATATCAGTGTTTTGTTTTAAATCAGTCATTTAATCACCTATGAGCATTCGTATCATTTACGATAAATTTGTATCTTTTCCTATCTTTTTGCAACTCTTGCAACTATATTTGCAACCATTCCCCGTTCATTTAAGAAATAGTTGCAAGCATGGGCTATATCACAGAGTTAAAATCCAAAACTAAAGGTACCAGATACAAGGCTGTGATCAATATTCGCAAGCCAAGTGAGGGTATCGAGTATTTTGATACTGAAACATTTAGTACCAGAGCTTTGGCAAAAGCGTGGCTAAAAAGAGAAGAGGACAGATTAGAAAAGAATCCTCACTTGTTGTCAACCGACAAAGATGCTGTGGCATCTGCAGCCATGTCTTTGGCATCCGCGATTACCAGGTATAAATCTGAAATATCGGATTATGGTAGGACCAAGGCATTTACCCTTGAGATGCTGAAAAAGTTCGATATTTCCCAAAAGTCTTTGGCAGATCTGAAGCGCACTGACTATGCACAACATGCTTTGCGTAGACGTGACGGCTATAAGAATGAAAATTACGATTTAGATCCTGTTGAGCCAAGCACAATTCTTTTCGAATTCCAGTGCATGAGATCGGTGTTAGATCATGCCGAATTGCTTTGGGGTGTAGAGATCGACTTCAATGAATATGAAAAAGCAGTCAAAGGTCTGAGAAAGTCCCGTGTGATTTCAGAATCTGAAGAGCGTAACCGGTTGCCAACGTCCAAAGAATTGCAGGATCTGACCACGTATGCGTACATGGATTTTCATTTAAAGAATTATTCAAATACGCCTTTGTATTTGATCATGTGGTTAGACATATACACGGGTCGTCGTTTAGGTGAATTGCCAAGGCTTGAAATACAGCACTATGACCGTGAACACAAAAAATGGTACCTGGAAGCAGTGAAGCATCCGACCAAGAAAAACAATGACAAATGGTTTGTGGTATCTGATGAAGCTGCAGAAATTATTGACGAATTATTAAAGCCTGAAATCCGTAAAAAGATGCTTTTACGTGGCGGTGATGATCGGTACCTGATCCCAACACATGAGGAAAATATTGCACGTCATTGGCAGAAAATTAAGAAACAAGCCGGCATTGATGATTTACGTTTTCATGACCTTCGCCATGAGGCAGCAACACGTTTGGCAGAGCAGGGCTTAACGGTACCACAGATCCAACAGTACACTTTGCACGATGATTGGAATAGTCTGAAACGATATGTGAATTTGGATATTATTCGAAAGGATCTGCTCACATATAAGCAAGCGATTGAATATGCAAAAACCACTGGCATTGCTGAAGCCATTAAAAAAGCCTCTATTTAGAGGCTTGAGTATATTGAAATCACCAAGGTAAATCATCATCGTATTTATTAGATGATTCTTTGACGAATTCTGGATTTACTTTGATATTTCCATTTTTCAAAAAAGTCATAGCCCAATCAGGATGGCATTTGATACACATATCTTCTAGGTAATGTATGTGGCCACAGTGACATTTAGTTATAGCCACAGAAAACTTGTGATAGTTCTGAAAAATTGCATAAGTTCCATGTGATTCATCACCTCCCTGAATCTTAAAATTGAAGCCTTTACTCCGCACTTCAGTTTCAATTTTCTCAATTGAAACATTTGTATTATTTAAAAGAGTTTCAACTAGACTCTGTAATTCAATTGATCTATCCATCACGCCACCGCCATTTTTTTAATTTTATTAAACGTCTTTGCATCCAATTCCTTTTCAGCAACTTTGAAAAAACGCATCGCCAGCTCCTGCGCTGAGTGATTATTCTTCTTCATGATCTTGGCATCTTGATCAAGCAAAGTGACGGTCTGATTGATGCGGGTCAGCATGGAATTGACCTGTGACAATTCAATATTCAGCAAAGCAATTGAACTGCCGTTTTTGCATTTGTCCTTGGCTTCAATCAAGCCTGCACGTTTGGCTTTGAGTTGGTCACGTAGATCTAAAAGATCATCACGGCTAAATTGTTGGCTCAGTTTCAAAGGGCTAAGTTCTAACAATTGTTCTTGTGCATTTTCGATTTTCATTATGCTGATTCCTCTATTTGTAAAATTTTGAACTCTAAATCTGCAACTTTCTGGGCCATTTCATTAAAACGTTGACCTTGTTCAATCAGGATCTGAGCCTGTTTGCTTTGGATGGTCTTGATATGAATAAACTGTTTAGCCTGGTGAACTGCATCATCAAGGGCACTGTGTGGCGTACCAGTGAAAGGAATTTCAAACTGTGGTACCGACTTCAGTAACGTTCTAAAGCAAAATTCTTTGTAAAATTTCCAAGGTCGTTCAATGTCAAAATGGTCTAATGCGTTATTGATCCAGCGAATATCAGCTAAGGCACCTTTTGACCAAATTTCAGTGCATTCATGTTGAGTGTAAAAATTGACTAATCTGATCAATGCATCTTTTATATTCTCAGTACCTGAAAATGCTTGCTCACGAGCAGCCAAACTTTGTTCAGACCACCAGTCCAAAGTGTCTTGGCTCACATCAAAATCAGTAGTCGATTCCGTACTAATACCAGCATCAAAATAATGTAAGATTTGCTGATCATTAAAAACAACTGCACCAATGCTAAGTAGAACCGGGCGTTCACCAACATCTAAGGTTTCACAATCAATCATTAATTTATTTTTCATGCTGCCACCTGTTTTTTTCGACGTTTGATCGTCTGTTTTACGGAATGCTTATCACGGCAAATAATGCAAATATGCTCTTCACCTTTACTTTTGATTTTGAAAGTCTGCTGACCATGGTGTGCGCACTGACCCTGAAACTCAGATTTTCCTTCAGCAACTGCTTTTATTCGTGCAGCATTATTTGCATCTCGTCTTAATCGTTCTGGTGATGGAGCTTGAGCTGGTTTTACAGCAGATTTATTTTTTTTAGATTCTTGGACTGAGCTGAACATGATTTCGCGCATCGTAGACTGTGCGTTATAGCCTTCAGTCTTACGTTTATGAGAAAGTTCAGAATATCCAAATGGAATCTGATCTGGTTCAGATTTGCCCTTTTTCATAAAAACGTCATGGTCTAAATTAGTGCGCATATTGTTCACCATTCATGGCTTTATGATCGTGTTGAGCCACTGCGGTTCGATGATCGATATACGCAGCAAGATCTGCCAAATTGACCATCCAAGAGGCTTTTTGTTTTTCACCTAACCGGATCACAGGGAACGGCAATTCTTGTTTCACTGCTTTACGTTTAGCGATTTCAAGTGACATGTGGCTTAAATAGTCTTCAATAACATTTTCAAGTGGCACAACAGGGGATAGATAGCGTGCAAATAACATAGAAAATGTATTGTGAGTTGGAGCAAAATTATTTTTCACTTCAGTTCCCCTAATTCTTTAAAGATGCGTTCAGCCGTTTTTGCATCTACCGTTGCAGGCACCACATGCTGGCCAGGCATGTGAAAAGTAATCACATGCGCGCCATTGTTATTACGGATCACCACGTTATTCACATTGCTCATATTGATAATGTGATTGGTGTGGTTTAAGTCAGTGAATTGCAGCATTAGCGATTCTCCCGTTTACTTAAAGCTTGGTGATCTGCTTTAAGCTCCTTTTGGTGCTCATTTAATTTGTGCATTACAAAAATCACGGCAATTACAAGTAATAGAATTGGATATGCAAGACAGAATGCGATGGCTGCAATTACGATATATTTATTCATTAGCTCACCTCATTAATTGAAATTAGAGCTGCGTTTAAGTGCTTGTCTTCATCAGATAGAGCAGCTGGAGTGTCATGAATCAAACAATGACAGCATTGTTCATCCGTATAATTTGGACATTTCCCTTGGCAAGCATGCCCACCTTTTTTTCGATGCAGTTTTGGCCATGAATCAATGACTGATTGCTCAGGTACGATGCTTTCAGGGGTGATGGATAGGTTCATACATACTCCTCAATCAATTGAGCACGCATAGCCTTTGCAACGTCATCAAGCCATTTAGCTTTTTCAGTTAAGTCAATAAATTCGAAATTGATCGCAGCATCAATGAATGCATTTGCTTGTGCAATTGCGATTGTAAATTCGTGTTGATTGTTTGATTTGTAGATGCCGTGAATAGCAGTCTGTATCTGTGATACAGCACGTTCTTTGTAGAAATCAAAGTCTTTAATTTGTGGTTGGGCAAAGTCGTCTGCGAGTAGACGACTTAAAATGATTTGATCGAATTGATCATTTTTTTGAGGATTTGAACTTTTCATAAAAAAACCTAAGTTGACTTAGAATGTATTTAAACTAAGCTAACTTAGGTTTTATGTCAATTAAATTTCTAAGCTATCTTAGAAATATTTTTTATAAAATTGAATTATAAGAATTTTTTAGATGGTTCAAATTTTCCAATATATTTGCCTTTGTAAATGCAATTTTCTTTAAGGGGAATGATGTTAGGTTGAAAATTAGGATTTAATGCCTGTAAATACATACGATTAGGTTCTCTAACCAATGCTTTGAAAGTAGCTTCATCATCGCAGCGAACTACTACCATTTCGCCAGTTTGTATTGAAGTTAGGTCAATATCTGGATCTATGCAAATATAATCGCCATCTTTGAAGTGAGGTGCATTGCTAGTACCCTGTACGATCATATAAAAACTATTTTTCCCTGCATTTGGTGGTGCAGGTAGCCATTTTTCAATTTCATGTGGCTGTAATGATCGAACATTAGTCCAATTTCCTGCTTGAACGTAATCTAAAACAGGTAGCATTCTTGAGATAGGTCTGAAATCTCTAACGGATTCACTTGTTTCATGTTGTCCATATTTTAAATATTCAATGGATGTATCAAGCATTTTGGATAACGTTTCAAGGTTTTCATATTTGGGTTCATTAACGTCTTTTTCCCAAAATCCAATAGTTACATCCGATACGCCTACTAAATCTCCTAGTTTTCCTTGGGTTAGCTTTTTCTCTTTTCTGAGTTTTTTGATTCGAGAGCCGATGGTTTCCATAAAAAAATTCCGAGATAAATATCTAAGCTATCTTAGCTATTGACTATCAAAGATAAGTTGTGTCTAATTAAATCTAAGTCAACTTAGATTTGGTATTAACATGACTCGTAAAGAAGCAATGGAATTATTGGGCTTTAAAAAATTGATTCAGTTAGCAGATAAGCTTGAATTAACGACCGCCGCTATAGCGCAATGGCGTGACGGGGAGGATATTCCAGAATATCGCGAGTATGAAGTCAGAGAATTAGCCGCTGGTCGCACTCCAAAACGTTTGCTTAAGTCTAAGCAAAATGTAGCTCATGCAAATAACTAAAAAAATGAATGAATTGGGAAATTTTAAACATGCAACTTACAAGCACTCAGCGTTTAGAACGTACAGTACTGTCATTATCTATGGCATTGAAAGCAGCAGTGTATCGCCAAAATGATGATTCAATCATGGCAATTATTGCTGAAAAGAATGGTTTTAATATCAATACATTTCGCAGTTCGTTAAATCCAACGACACCTACGCATAAAGCTAATATTTATCATTTAGAAGCGGTTTTGTCGGAAACTCAAGATGCGCGAATTATGGATAGCATTTGTGCCATTCATGGTAATGCCGCTTGGTTTGAATTGCCGAAACATGAAAATCTAAATATAGCTGATTTTGTCATGAAAATCGGAAAGTTAGCACGTGAACAGGGGGATTTATCACAGTCAATTGCAACTGCAATTGGTGATGGGGTAGTTAGTAAAGATGAATTAGCCATTATTCAAAAAGATGTCATGGATCTCATTAGAGTGGCACTAACACTATTTGCAATGGTAGAGCAGCAACATGAGCAGGTGATTTGATGGCTAAGAAGAAAATACAGGCTGAAGACATTAAACGAGCAGCTGAAGGTAAGTGGATGGATTTAATTTTCCCGCGGTTCGGTATTGATGTTCAGTGGAAAAAGAAAACGCCTTGTCCTGCATGTGGTGGCCGTGATCGCTTTCGTTTTGATGATAAAAATGGCAACGGTGATTATTTTTGCCAACATTGCCAAGGTGGTGATGGGTTGGATCTGATAGGCAAATGCACACATTTATCTTTTCCAGAAGTTGTTAAAGAAGTTGGTGCAATTCTTGGACTTGATGATAGTTCTAAAATTACCGATGCAGACCGTGAAAAATGGCGTAAAGAACGTGAATACCGTGCAAAAGAGCAACGGGAACTTGAGCAAAAGATGCGTGAAAACATTGCGCGTAAGGCAGAAAGTACGTTCCGCAATGCTTATCAGGGTGAATTCAGCTTGTACTTAAAGAACAAGCAAGTTGATAAAGACCCAAAAATTAAGATCACGCATGACGGCAACCTTCTGATCCCTGCATACGATGAGCACGGCAAAATGTGGAATTTGCAGACCATTACGCCTGATGGCCAAAAACTTTTTATTCAAGAAAGTGGTGGTCGTACTGGTGGATGCTTCTTTGTCATCGGTGAAGTACAGCCTGATCTATATGATGCTCATATCATTTGCATCGCTGAAGGTTATGCAACAGGCATGTCAATTCACATGGCAACAGGTCATCCAGTCGCGCTTTCATTCGTTGCCAATAATTTACCAAAAGTAGGTGCGGTATTGCGCCAAAAATATCCAAATGCCGTGTTTGTCTACTGCGCTGATGATGACAGTGCTAAACAAGATACAGGCTTGAAGTACGCCCAAGAAGCACAAGCCATAACAGGTGGAATCATTGTACTACCTGATTTTACTCAAATTAAGGAGTCCGTTGCATGAATTCTAAGGTCTATACAGACTTCAACGATTTGCATGTCAATTGTGGACTCGACGAAGTCGGAAAGCAGATCCGTTCAGCTATTTCTTCTGTTCAGATTTCCCCCGAACCCCCTAGTAATGCAACCAACAATTTTTGGGGGCAAGATCCCGATTTGGAGCAAAACGATGTTGTTGAACAAAGTGGGGGCGCGGGTATTTCGCAGGAAAATACTGCTCAATCGGAGCCTTCACCTGAAAATCAAATGGAAAAATGGATTGCACGATTTTGCTTAATCGAAGGGGAAACCAACGTTTGGGATGATTACGGCAAAAAGATTTGGAAAAAAACCGCATTTCAGACCATGTTAGGTGGCAAGAAAGTCTTTGATCAGTGGAATTCACATCCAAAACGTAAAACCATTTCATCAGATGATGCAGCTGGGCGTGCAACGGATGAAGGTCATCTCAAAGCAAAAGAGATGATCGAACGATTCATTATGCTTGAAGGTAAAAAAGCATGTTGGGATACGTTTCGTCGTGAGCTTGTCGGCACGGATGTTATGAAAGAAAACTGGGCAGGTGCTTATGATGTATGGGCAAAGTCTAGAGAAAAACGCATGATTTGGCATGAAGATTTGGTTTTTGTGCCAAGCATGCATATCGGTAAAGGCCAGATCAATACTTATGAGGGTATGGATATTTCACCCATATTGGATGATAAAAATCAGATTATTCAACAGTCTGATGCATTTGAGCTGTGCATTCCAATTATTAACTTGGTCAAGTTTTTATGTGGTCGTGAAACGACTGCTTATGAATGGCTGATGAAATGGTTGGCTTATCCGCTTCAGCATCCAGGTGCAAAAATGAATACCTCAGTTTTACTGTGTAGTAAGGTTCAAGGCTCAGGTAAGTCTTTATTTTTTGAAAAGATCATGACAAGGATTTATGGTGAAGTTTACTCTGTTACATTGGGTCAAAATGGTCTTGAATCCATTTATACAGATTGGGCTGAACGTAAGCTGTACTGTTTATTTGAAGAAATATTTAACAATAAGTCTAAGTTCGGCATGATGGGTCTGATCAAACACATGATCACGGGTGAAAAGATCCGTATCGAGAAAAAGTTTATGTCAGGCTATTCGCAGAATAACCACATCAACTGTGTGTTCTTATCCAATGAAGTACAGCCGTTGGCGATTGAAGAACGTGACCGTCGATTCTTAGTACTCGAACCAAATCAAAAATTAGGTGATGACCTAAAAGGATTGATTGAAAACTGTCTTGAACCTGACAGTAAAGCAATCAGTGCTTTCTATACCTACTTGTTGTCGATGGATCTGACTGACTTCACGCCATACACAGAGCCACCAATGACCAAAGCCAAACAAGAAATCATTCAGTTTGGTTTACCAGGCTGGAAATTATTCTTAGATGATTGGCGAGCGGGATTATTGGAGCATCCATTTGTTTGTTGTCTCTCAGATGATTTGTATATGGCTTACCGGCAGTGGTGCCATAAGAATGGAGAAAAAGCGATTCCATCTAACAAGTTCTTAAACTTGATTGCATCTGAGCGTGTCGTGGCCAAAGGGCATGGACGGATCTATGAGGATGTTGTTACTGGTGGTGGTTATCAGGAAAAGCGCAAAGAGGTGCAAAGGCGCATGGTCTTTACTGCCAATCCACCTGAAGGCGTAAAAAGAGCAGATTGGCTGAGTGGACAAGTGAAAGAATTTCGTGCTAAGTTAAAAGGAGACCATGATGTCCCTAACGTACTATAAAATATCAATAATTGTTACGGGTGTTACGGGTCTGTTACGGGCTTTTTCGCTACCCCGTAACACTGTCAACGCCTTATCCCACCTACATTACAGACACCCTGTTACGGCTGTTACGGGCTTATGCGCGCGCGCGCACGGGAGAAAAATTTTTATTCGCTTATATTTATTCAATTCTATATCTATTGAATATTTCCCCGCGCGAGGTGATTTACCCCGTAACACTCGTAACACCCGTAACAACACTTGATTTTATTAATATTTTTTAAGTGTGTGCCCGTAACATACCAGTAACATTCAAGTATGTACCCGTAACAATGGTTAAAAAGTCAACAAGGTTAAAGATAATGGAAAAATATTTACGCTTGTTAAATCCTAAAACTACAAATTTTGATGCAATTGGTGGTGGTAGTCATGGTTCAATCACAGCTCAGGATGTATGTGTGGCAATGAGTTATGCCAAACTCACACCACTCCAAGATAATTTGGTGCGCATGAAGTGCCTAGGTGCGAACTCACTCGAGAATATTGAAAAGTTTGCTACGGTACTTTTGGGTAAGTGTGATACTCGGCTTATGAATGCAGGCTTGGCGAATAGGTATCACTTGGCGGTTATTCGTGTTGCGCTTATTGAGTTTTGTAAAGTTCCAGCCAACTACAAGCCGACTGAGCGAAATCGTGAGGTTCTTTCGGGTTTTAGTGATTCAACTGTGCGAAAGCATCTCGCTAAACATATTGATGCAATCCTTGAAGACTTTCAGGATGAATATAAGTTAAGCGAAGAAAAGATATTTTTTCAGCTAAATAAATCTAAGTGAAATTAGATATTGACACAAAAGCAAACTTAGGTTAATTTTTCCCACAATGCAAAACTGTATTTAAAGCGCTGTAAGTTCTTAAGAGTCTCTCCCCAGAGGCTCTTTTTTTATGGCTGTATGTCAGGCGCGGGGCAGGGCATACAGTCTTTTTTTTAAGGATGACCGCATGGCAAACAATCAGATGATCGTTCGCATCTCAGTTCAGATGCCTAAACGTCGAATGGTATTGCTCACAGCGCTTCATGCAGTGGACAAGATCATTCAACTGAAAGCAACACAGAAACTGCGTGAATTAATTATTAAACGTTCCATCAAAGTTACTCCGGTGAAACATGAACAAAGCACCACAGAAAGCTAAGCGTCCATGTCTATCATCGGGCTGTAAAGACTTTGCATCGAACAAAGGATATTGCGACAAACATCAGAGCCGAGTGAAGCAACGTGATCGTGATCGCGGGACTGCACATCAGCGTGGCTATGATGCCGAGTGGAAAAAACATCGTGATCAATTCTTGTCGGAGCATCCGCTGTGTGTTGAGTGTCGTCGCAAAGGTTACGTGATGCCAGCAACGGTAGTCGATCACGTCATTGCACACAAGGGCGATAAGGATCTGTTCTGGGATAAAACGAATTGGCAACCGTTATGCGAAACACACCATAACATCAAGACTGCATCTGAAGATCGTGGTGCTTGGATGCCAGTGACAACCAAGGCAGTGAATGATCCAGATCGTAAGAGTCCATTCAAAGTCGGTGATGTATTAACGATTACAAACGATGTGATTCTTAGCCGACTTGGTTGTACTGATCAGGATCAATGGGAAGTACTCGATGTGCTCAATGAAAAGATTCTCGAAGTATCCAACGGCATGAAGATACAGCAACTGCATTTTTCACATTTTAAAAATATTCAAGGGGATATGGGGTCAAAAGTCTAAACCGACCTCCCGCTAAAGACCGCCCCCCCATGAAATTTTCTCTCCGTGAGAAAAAATCGAAAGGGAGGGGGGTATCAGAGGTGATTTATGACTGATAAAGATTTCACATTCCAAGCTGGATCTGAACTACTGCAACCGAAAGTTGCAGTAAAGGCAAAAATCCCGCCTAAGCCTGCAGGCTTGACCAAAGTTGCAAATGCAGTTTGGGAAGAGTTAGGACCAAAACTTGTTGAAGTTGGTCTGCTTAGTGAGGTGGATGGAGCCGCGTTTACATTGCTCTGCCGAAATATTTCTGACTATGAAGCTGTCTTGGCCAAGTTACAGACCGTCGATGACTTCGTTGATGAGACACCAAATAAATTTAAGGTCCAATCAGTGTGGTTCACATTACGGAACCGACTGCATGATGACATTTTGCGACTGTCCAAAGAATTTGGTCTGACTCCAGCTTCTCGAAGTGGTATGCGTGGTGCTCAGACGGATAAGAGTCAGCAATTGGGTCTTGGGTTTGAAACGCCTGAACCAACGAAACCAGAGAGTGCATTTACAGTGCGTAGACGATCATGAGCGAAAGAAATTATTTAGAAATCATGCACCAGTACTGCAAAGACGTGCAAACAGGTGTACGAATTGCGGGAAAGTTTGAAAAATTAGCAGTAAAACGTTTTCTAAATGATTTAAAACGCCAAGAAAACGACCACGATTTTCCATATTCATTCAGTGAAGAGCGCATGAATCATGTGTGCTCGTTCATTGAAAATTTGCATCACTGGAAAGGCGCTTTAGCACGTAAGCATTTCATCTTAGATCCATGGCAAGTTTTCGTTGTTGGTAATATTTTCGGCTGGGAAGATGAGGACGGTATCAGACGTTTTACTGATGCTTATGTCGAAATTTCCAAGAAAAACGGGAAATCGACCCTTGCTGCAGCCATTGGTTTATACATGCTATGCGGTGATGGTGAAGCAGGTGCTGAAGTTTATGCAGCAGCTGCCAATTATGACCAAGCAAAAATTGTGTGGCAGGATGCCAAACAGATGGTACTGCTGAATGCTGAATTAAGAGCAACATTTGGTATTGAAACGACTCAGTATGAGATCCGTTCGACCACTGGCAACGATAACAGTATTTTTCGGCCCATTGCGACAGACAAAGAAGGCAGTAAGGACGGTAAAAACGTCCATTGTGCCATTCTTGACGAAATACATGCGCATAAAGATTCTGAAACTTACGACATCATGGCAGATGGTGTCATTGCTCGTCGTGAGCCTTTGGTTTTGGGTATTACCACAGCAGGCAGTAATAAAATTGGGGTATGTTGGCGTGAGCGCTGCAAAGTTGTCGATATTTTGTATGGTAAAGATAATTTAGAGCGTTATTTCGGCATCATTTTTACCATTGATAAGGGTGATGACTGGCGCAATCCTGATGTTTGGCCAAAAGCCAATCCAAGTATGGGCGTTGCTTTTGACACGAATTACCTGCAAGGCAAATACAAAAAGATCAAAACCGCTGCTGAAGAAAGCCGATTCAGACAGAAAAGTTTGAATGAATGGGTGCAAGGTGCAGACAGTTGGATTGCTTCGAGTGAATGGGAGTTGATTGCAGATCCGAGCGTCACTGAAGATGATTTTAAAGGATGTATTTCGTTTGGTGGCTTAGACTTGGCAAGCAAAATGGACTTGGCAGGTTATGTGAAATGGTTCCCTAAACTGATTGATGGGCGTGTGCATTGGTATATTTTTGCACATCAGTACATCAACTCCAACGTGGTAAATCAAAGACGTGCAATGGACGGTCAGAAACGTCCAGATGAATATTTGGATTGGGTCGAAAGCGGTCATCTGATTGAAACGCCAGGGAACGTCACTGACTTTTCACAGATTTATAAAGATGTGATCGAAAGTCATTTGCAAGCCAATATGTATGAAATTGGTTTTGACCCGTGGAATGCAGCGCAATTCGGGCAGGATTTGATTGCCGATGGTTTAGAAGCAATTGAAGTTCCTCAAAAGGTCAATCCGTTGAGTATCGGCATGCGTTGGATGGAAGAGTTGATCCGTGATGGACGGCTTCATCATGATGGCAATTCCGTGCTGCATTGGTGTATGTGCAATATTGAAGTTAAAGAAGACAACAACAGCAACATTTTCCCACGTAAGCCTGACAAGGCAAGAAAAATTGATGCTGGTGTGGCTGCCATTATTGGTGCTACACGGGCAATGCTTTGGGATAAGTTGGACGTTTTCGATTTGGTGCCAGGTGAAGAAGATGGAAACATTGATGACTGGTTGAATGACATGATTAAGGTAGCGAAGCGATGAGTAAAAAGCGCGATAAAGTGAAAATTCGTGATAAAACCAATCGCGATAAGCTGAAGGTTCGGGGAACTGGACCAATGCAAGACAAAACGGGGACGACCATTTGGGATCGTCCCCGTTCTGGTTTTAAGACTGCTAAACCGGTGTCATTCGACAGTGCAATGACGCTCAGTGCTGTTTTTGCTTGCGTCAAAATTTTGACGGAATCTGTGGCCACATTGCCACTGCAGATGTACAAATTAAATGCGAATGGTACTCGTGCACAAGTCAAAGATCATGACGTGATTCGCCTGCTATACAACAAGCCGAACCGGTACCAGACGAGAGTTGAATTTTTTGAACAGTTGATGCTGAACCTGGTGGCTGGAAATGCCTACATCAAAAAAGATTATTCAGGCAAAAAGTTAGTCAGCCTGCAGGTGATCAACTCAGGATCGGTGGACCCAAGTATTCGGGATGATGGCACGCCATTGTATAAGTGCAAGATTGGCAATAAAACAGTCGAATATACCGATAATGAAATCTGGCATATCAAACTTTTTGGCACGGGTTTTGTCGGGATGTCGCCAATTGCCTATGGTGCACAATCCATCGGTATTGGCCTTGCAGGAGTGGACAAGACATCGCGGTTAATGTCTAACGGTGCCAAGCCGACTGGAGCATTGAAAACAGATAAATATCTGAAAAAAGAACAGCGTGATGCGCTGCGCGGTGAATTGGATATTTTGATTAATGGTGATGATGGTGATTTGGCTGTACTCGAAGGCAATATGCAATTTGAGAAAATCAGCTTGACCCCTGCAGACCTTGAATTGATTGAAATTCGTAAATTATCAGTAGAAGAAGCTTGTCGCTACTTTGGGGTCAATCCGATCTTAATTTTTAGCACAGATTCAAGCACGACTTGGGGCAGTGGCATCGAACAATTGGTCGATGGCTTTCATAAATTTGGATTGCGTCCTTATTTGGAGCGTATCGAAGAAAGTGCCCGAATTCACTTATTGCAAAGACATGAATGGGATGAATTCGAGTTTGAATTTAAGACAAAAGACTTGCTGAGAGCTTCTTATCTTGAGCGGATTAAATCCAATAAGGACAGAATTTTATCAGGTCAGGCAAGTCCGAATCAGATACGAATGGAAGAGGGTGATACGCCTGATCCAAATGCGGATTTCTTGTTAGTACCAGTCAACATGACTACTGCCGAACGAATGAAAAAAGGCAACTATGGAGCGAAAGCTGATGAAACAAAAACTGCTAGTGCGTAATAAGGCACTGCCAAATTTGCCGAAAGTTCAATGTCGGCGTATGCCAATTGCCGTGGATAACTGTCGATTTATCAACAAAGATGAAAAGACTGGGATTGTAAAAATTAGCGGTTATGCAGTGAAGTGGGACTCGATCAACTATTACGGTGAAAAATTCATTCATGGTGCGTTTGCTGAGGTTTGTGCTGCTTTTGCTGCAGGGACAAAAAAAGTTCACTGTTATTACAACCACGGGTGGAGACAGTGGTACGTTGATTCCCGTCTTCCGATGCGAGTGGGGAAAATTACGCTTCTTAAAGAAGATGAAACGGGCCTTTATGTTGAAATTGAATTTACGCCAGGGCTTTCGATTGCTCAGGATGTCGCTGCTATGGTTGTACATGGCACGATTGATGGCTTCTCAATTGCATTTTATCCACCAAATTCATTGGATATGGAAGATAAAGGCACACATGTAGAAATCAAACGTGCTGACATTTATGAAATCAGTGTCGTTGATGAACCGGCTGACAATGCTGCACGGATTATCAGTGATGAAGCGATTGAAGCAATTGAATCTGAAGAAGATGCAGAAGAGTTACTTCGATCAGTTGGTCTTGTTGGTGATTATGCCAAAAAGTTAATGGCTCGAATTTCTGGAATGCAGAAACCAGAGGAAACTCTGGCACCACCTGAATCTAAAAAAGATCCTTTGGCTTGGTTAGATTCTTAATAAAAATTGTTTAAACAATAACCCGCTTTGAAAGGCGGGTTTTTCATTTTCTATGCATGGAAAAACAGTATGAAAGCACTTTCGAAACAAACAGTAGCATTGGCTATGGCTTCAATCGCTGCTCAACAGTCTCAACCTCAATCACCATTTTTGGGGTTAAATCCACGTGATACCAAAACTGCCAAGGACTTTGAACAAGCTTGTGCCGATCTGGCTGTGCGAAAAAAACAGCTTGATGATTTGATTACTCGTTATCAGGATGGCATCAAAAAATTAGATGATTTACCTGACAATATTAAAAATGACTTAGAAGCACGCTCTAATGACATTAAGAAGTTATCTGGTGAAATTGAAGATCTACAACAAAAATTGGTAGATGGTGTGCAAAAGCGTGGTGCAAATCCAGATTCTGTTGCGGGTATTCTAATTCGCAATAAGAATATTGTAGACCAAGCTCAAGCAATTACCCGCGCCAAAGGCAAATTCCAGTTTGATGATCTGCATGCACGAAATATCGTAACTTTGGCGGGGCTAGGTGATACAGCACAATTTGCACAGACCTCCATTCCGACACCAGAGCGTGCTCTGACTTTATTGGATCTCATCGCGTTTACCCCAGTTCAAAATGAGCTTGTACCGCTATTCCGTGAATCGGCATTTGACATCATGGCGGATGAAGTTGCTGAAGCTGCAGAAAAGCCAGAATCAAATTTGGAATTTGGTGTAGTTGACCTTAAAACAGGTACGATTGCACACTGGATCAAAGTATCGATTCAGCTTATTTCTGATATGCCAGCGCTTGCAGCATATATTGAAGGCCGTATGGCTTACGGTGTACGCCTTAAACTTGAAGCGAAAATTGTTCGCGGTGATGGTCGTGTGTCCGGTGCTCGTTCATTCATTGGTCTGATCGAAGATGGTACGCATTTAACTGTTGCTGTAAAGGATACGGACACGGCAATTGATGTACTAAACCGCAGTAAATATAAAGCGGGTGCAGCTGGGATTCTGCCGGAATACATTTTATTGAATCCTGAATCGTGGGGTGCAATTGAACGTATTAAAGGCACTGACGGTCACTATGTATTTGGTGCACCAGGTGCGGCAGTTCAGCCAGTGCTTTGGAATTTGCCTGTGATTTTGACTGCTGCAATGCCAGTGGGTGGTTACTGGACGGGTAATATTACCTTAGGTGTTTCAGCATACATTCGTGAAGAAGTCGCAGTTGAGCTATCCACTGAAGATGGTGATAACTTCCGTAAAAACTTGTGTACGGTACGTGCAGAAATGCGTGCAGCTTCAGGTGTTTCAATTCCTGATGCTTGCGTTGCTGGAGATCTGCCAGCAATTGAAGAAATTGATGCGCCTGTGATTGTTGTGAATACTGTTGCAGAACTCAGCGGTACCGCTGAACCAAATAGCGTCATTATTGTACGTGTTGGCAGCGTAGCAAAAGCTTCAACAGTTGCTGATGCCACTGGTGATTGGAGTATCGAACCAAATCCATTGGCCGCAGCTGAGGAAGCCAAGGTCATTGCAGTACTTGGCGCAGCGGTTTCTGAAGCTGTGGATGTGGTCGGTCCAGCATAATAAAACTTTAAAAGAGAGCCCCTATTCAGGGGCTTTTTTTAACTCTTTTCATGTCGCAAAAAGGCTATTTTTATGAGTGATTTAATTGACCTCAACATTGTCAAAAAGCAGTTACGTGTCCTGCATAACCGTGATGATGATTACATCGGATTACTCACCAAAGCAGCTTTAAAACATATTCAAAATTTCTTAGATCGACCACTTGAAGAAGTGACGGTCAATGGTGAATTGCATGAAGATTTGACCATTGCTGCCTTGTTGATCATCACTGACATGTATGAGAACAGAGCAGCTCAAACAGAAGTCAATTTATACGTCAACCAAGCAGTTGAAATGTACATGCTGCCATACCGAAAAATGGGGGTCTAAATGTCAAAACGTTTAATAAAAAAAGCAGCGATGCTTTCAATTATTGCTCAAGAAGATGCTTTGAAAAAGGTTTTAGTTTTTCAAGAAAAGATGAAAGAAGGCACGGTTCCCGTTTCAACGAACTGTATTAAAGAACTTCTCGCAGAGATTGAGCATCATCTTAAAGAATCACTTGATTGGACAGCTGGCATCCATGAAATAGGGGAATGACATGCAATCAGGAAAATTAAACCAATACATTGAAGTTCAAAGTAAAAACCCTGTATTAAAACCTGATGGCAGTGGAGACCGTGAAACAGTATGGACTACCATCTTTCCTATTTATGGCCGTATTGCAGATGCTTCAGTTCGCGATTTTATTACTGCACGTAAAGAACAAAAGGTTATAGCAACTCGCATTGTGTTACGTCAGGATGATATTGAGCCAAATACCGACTGGACCAAGTGTCGTTTGCTTTGTGATGGGTTGTATTACCGCATTATTGCACCACTACGGGATAATAAAACTGGGCGTGAATATATTACTTTGGCATGTGAATTAGGGGCATATACATGGCAGGATTTGTAATTGAGGGTTTAGAAGATGCCCTTAAAAAAATGGATGAAATGACCAAAAATGTAGCCAAAAAACATGTAAAAAAAGCACTTCGAGTAGCTGCAAAGCCAGTTTTACAATCTGCTAAGGACAATGCAAAAAAAATTGATGATCCTAAAACCAGTGCTGATATTTCCAAAAATTTGGTTATACGTGCAGGTAAAACCAGTGATAAAAATTCGTCAAAAGTGCGTATTGGTGTTAAAGGAGGTGGTCAGTTTTGGCGAAGTAATAAAAATGTGCAACGTAAAGGCAAGCCACGACAGCCAAATCCGCATTACACCCCTGTGGAAAATGACACCAAACATTTTTGGCTAGTTGAGGTTGGGACATCGAAAACCAGAGCACAGCCCTATATGCGCCCAGCATTGGAATCTAATATTCAAAATGCGACAGATGCCTTTGCTGAAAAGTTACAAGCTGATTTGATGAGGGATATTAAATAATGCTTATTATCCCGCTATATGATTTATGTGCAGTCGATACGGAATTGGCAACATTGCTTTCTGATGGTGTTGGCTTAAAAGTTGGTGAGTTTGATGCCATCAACATGAATGATGCGCCTTATGTATGTTGGCAGATTATCAGTGCAGATCCAGAGCAGTATTTATCTGGCGTATCAGATATGGATGCGCTATATGTGCAAATTGATATTTATGCCACAGATAAAGGTACTACACGGAAAATTGCCAAGTTAGTGCGCAAAGCTATTGAAGAAAATTGTTCTATTGAGGATTTTACTGGCTGCGAGTTGGAGCCAGAAGTCAATTTGTACCGTATTCGGATTGAAAGCCGATGGTTAGAAGAACCTTAACTAAATGAAAGCCACCAAATAGGTGGTTTTTTATGGAGAAAATTATGGCACGACGTACACAGGGTACCGACATCTGGGTAGTTGATGAATCTAAATCCACACCAGGCGAATTTGAACTGGTAAAAGTTGTTGGGGCTTTGAATTTTAAGCCTGGTACTGATTCAAAGGAACGTATTGAAGTTACACCTTTGGATGAAGAAGAAAGTAAGAAATATATGGAGGGTGGTGGCTTAAAAGATACTGGTCAAGCAACATTTGAACTGAATGCAGATCCGAAAGAGGCTTCACATGGTCGTTTATACGATTTAGAAGTTTCAGGCAAGGAGCGTACTTTTATTGTGGGATGGGCCGGTAAAAATAAAGGTGAGGCAAAAAGTATTGTACCAACAGTGGAAGCTGCAACAGGTGCAGTGACCTTACCTGATGGTCGTAGTTGGAATAAATTCACGGGTTATATCGATTCTTTCCCGATGGATATTGATGCCAATACTGTAGTGAAAACTACAGTCACTATTCAGCGTAGCACCAAAGTTGAATGGATTCGTGAAACTGCTTAAACCCTAGCCCCGAAAGGGGCTAATTTTTTGGATTAAACCATGAAAAAAAAATTGAGCTTAGCCGATATTAAAGCAGGCATTTTAATAGATACACCCGAAAAAATAACCGTAGAAATTATGGTGAGTGGTGAGCCTTGCGAATTTGAAACCCATATTAAAATTATGGACTATTCAACTGCCATCGCTCAGATGCAAGCCAATCAGGAAAATAAGGAAGCATTGGCCAGTATTCTAGCGGATTGCATTGTAGATGAAAAAGGTGAACCTGAATTTACCGAAACTGAAATTCGTAAGCATTTTAGCAAGCCATTGATTGATGCAGTTTGGGCAGAAATTCTGAAGAAGAACTTTTTGGGAAAGGCTACAGCGAAGCCGAATTTGAAGGAGAAGAATTCTGGGCAGAGCTTGTCCTCAATGGTATTGGAGGCAGAACCATTGCCGAAGCCAAGCAAAGCCTTAGTCACAGAGAATACATCTATTGGTGGCAGTACAGAAAGCGCAGAGGAAGCTTAAACTTTGGACTGAGGTTTGAAGAGGTCTTGGCAGGATTGAAATTTATGTATGCCAAGGCAGAAGGCTTTCAGGTTGAAGATGAATATGACTTTTTACCGCACCACGATGCGCCTGAAATTAGTTTTGATGAGGCAATGCAGCAGTATGGTGTGGAGTAATGAAAGCTGCCTCAATGGTGGCTTTTTTATACGCAATTGATTATCGTGTCCTAAATTATAAATTTAGGGGGCACAATGGACTTTATAGCTTTAGATGTAGAAACAGCAAATTCAAACCCGAAATCAATCTGCCAAATCGGTATTGCCATTTTTAAAAATGGTGAATTAGTTGAAAGTTGGGGATCTTTGGTTAATCCACAATCTCATTTTGATGGGATTAATATGGCTATTCACGGTATTACACCAGAAGCAGTGAAAAATTCTCCAACCATAGGACAGCTTAAACCAAAAATAGATCAGCTAATTGGTGACAGTATTGTTGGGATTTATTCATGTTTTGACAAAATAGCCTTTGAAAGAAACTTTGATGACATTGATTACAATTGGCTCGATATCACCATGGTTGTTCGTAGAACATGGGAAAAAATTGCCTACAGTGGATATGGGCTTGCAAATGTTTGTTATTTGAATGACATTCAAATTGGCAATCATCATGATGCCGTGGCGGATGCGATAGCAGCTGGTCAGGTTTTAGTTTGTGCATTAAATGCAAAAAATATTCAATTAAATGATTGTAAATCTTTAATAAAAAGAAGAATCGGCTCGGTCATGGCACGTGGTGAAATGGTCGAAGGTAGAGCACCCTCAAATATCTTTATTGAGGGCGGTAATCCTGAAGGGGATTGGTTTGGTGATGTAGTTTGCTTTACGGGTGAATTGAAACTACCACGAATGGAGGCAAGCGTTATTGCCTCACAAATGGGTTTTAATGTAGGCACCGGTGTTACCAAGAAAACAAATTACCTTGTGAAAGGCCATCAAGATTTATTTAAGTTAAATGGTAAGACAATTAGTTCCAAGGAAGAAAAAGCTTTATCTTTAATTAAGAAAGGTCAGGATATAGTCGTTATTTCTGAAGAAGATTTCTTTTATATGATCAGTGCTTCTTAATAGATAAAAGGGGGACTTAATGAAATATTTGTTATTTTTATTGGTTTTTGCATCAAATTTAGTGGTTGCGGGACAGGAAAGAACATTAGACGAGCGTTGTGATGGCCATGCAAACTATGTCATGAAACTTTTAAAAAATAGATATCAAGGTGAGACTTTGACTGAACAGATTGATTTAGTTAATGAGTGGAGTGATCCAGTATATCGAGATGAAATCAAAAATCTTTTGTCAGAATTGATTTATACATTGCCAATTGAGCAGTCTCAAATAGATATTAAGTATCAGGCCTTGCATCTATATATTGCAGCATATAGAAACTGCATAAAAGAATATTCCTAAATTAGCTGAATGAAACCCCGTTTTACGGGGTTTTTTATTATCTGGAGAAAAGTATGGCTACAGCTTCATTGGGTCGATTAACCTTAGATTTAGTGGCGCAGATCGGTCAGTTTGTCGAGCCGATGAACAGAGCGGAACGCAAAGCCAAAGAATCGACAGATAAAATGGGCAAGGCTTTCTCCAATTTTAAAGACCAAATGAATCAATCATTGGGTGGCACTCAATTTGGTTCTGCTCTTGATGGTGTATTGGGGAAAGTAGACAGCTTGCGTGGTGGGGTTTTGGCTGCCAGTGGTGCATTGGCTGGCATGGCTGTTGGTGGCACAGCTTTAGCAATTGGTGGGCTTGCTAAGATGTCAATTGATGCTGCAAAAGCAGATGCTCAAATGGCTATGCTTGCTAATCGGGCGCAAATTGGTATTGAAAATTTCCAAATTATGACTGTTGCATCTCAGCAGTTAGGGATTTCACAAGATCAGCTCGGCTCTATTTTTGCAGATGTTCAGGAAAAATTGGGTGAATTTAGTGCAACTGGTGGTGGTGGTGCGGCTGACTTCTTTGATGCGCTTAAAAACAACACAAAAATGACCGATGCTGAGATAAAAAAATTTTCCAAAACGTTACAAGGAAAAGATGGTGTTGCAGCTGTCCAACTTTTAAAAAATAAGCTGGATGAGGTGGGTGCATCATCACAAGAACAACGCTTTGTTTTTGAAAGTTTGGGTAGCGACTTGGGTAATTTATTGCCGCTTTTTGCCAATGGCGGAAAGGTTATAAATGAATATGGCATTGCATTGAATGATGCAGGCGTGATTAAGTCACAAGAAGCAATTCAACAATCGCAATTACTTGCTGCACAGACACAAGCCATTAATTTGCAATTTCAAGGCGCAAAGAATCAACTGATATCGGGTTTTATGCCTGCATTGACAGGTGTTGCCGATGCAATGTTTGGCACTTCTAAAAATGGATTACAACTTACTGATATTGGCAGTGGTCTGGGTACGATATTTAAGTTTGTTGCATCCGTGGCAATTGGTTCTGGTCAAGCCATCAAAATGGTTGGACAAAATTTAGGTGGTGTTGCTGCTATTGCCGTGTCCATTTTAAGTGGTGATTTCAGAGCAGTTCCTGGTATTGCTAAGAATATGTTAGCGGATACACAAGACAGCTTTTATGATTTCTTCGCCAAAATGGATAAGATGTGGAATTTTACCGGTACGGTTGCCACCACATCATCTAACAAACTAGTTAATGCCAGTTTGGCTTTAGATGCGGCAAATATTAAAACCACAAGTAGTTTAAAAACTAATACCAAAGAAGCAGAAGAAAATGCCAAAGCCAAAGAAGCTCAAGCAAAGGCAATAGCTAAAGCTACTAAGGAACAGGCTGATTTAAACAAAATGGTTGGTGCTTCTGCACTTAGTGGTTTACGCATTAAAAGTGCTGAATCTATTGCTGGCGGTCAAGTTAAAGCATATACAGCAAATTTTGCTCAAATGGCTCAGTCTGCCATTGGTAGTTCTTTAACTCGTTTTACTGCATTTAATGACAGTTATCACAAGGGTACCAATAGTAAGCATGCTACAGGTAACGCTTTTGATTTTACGATTGATGATGCAAAAAAATCAGAACAGGCAGTGACTCAGCTTGAAGCATTGGCAAAGCGATATGGGTTTGTCGTTAAAGTCTTGGATGAATATAAAAATCCATCAAGTCGTGCCACGGGTGGACATATTCATGTTTCGGTTTTGGGATATAAGGGTTCAGCTGATGCTTTAAAAGAAGCAAATGCTGAATTGGATATAGTCAAAAAAGCAAATGAAGAAGCAATCCGTATTCGTGACGAGCGTGCTAAACAGCAGCTTTCAGTGGCTTCACGTTATGCAACTGAAGAGCAGGCGATGGCTGCTGATAATGAGCAGAAAATTAAAGACATTAATTTAGCATTTGCAGGAGATAAAACAGCTTTAGATAAGTACTTGAAACTTCAGGCCGATGCTTATCAGAAAGATGTTGAAGAATATCAATCGAAACAGATGCTGAAGTCTATTAGCGATAAAAAGGCTTTATTAGAGGTTCAGCAATACTGGATGTCTGCTGAAGACTATGCCCGTGAATATTACGCATTGGTTCGTGAAGAAATTCTCAACACAGCAGAATACTCACCTGAGATGAAAAATGCGCTAGTAAAGCAGGCGAATATTCAGCAGGGGGTAGAAGAAAACTCCAAGCGTGAACAGGTTTGGAGTGATTATCAGTCCATGATGGGGCTTGAAAAGTCTCCATATCAGCAAGACATAGATTTGCTTGCAGAAGCACGTGCGCAAATGTTGATTACTGAAGAAGAATATCAGCAGCAGCGCTTAGGAATGCAAATGGCTTATGGTGCTCAGTATGGTGCTGATTTTGCGGGCATGATGATGGGCTTAGTCGATTCTTCAAGCTCAGCTTATGCCCTTCTTGGCGGTATCCAAAAAGGTGCAGCGCTATTTTCAACTGCCATGAATAGCTACGCAGCTATTTCAGCTGCTTGGGCATCTGCACCATTTCCGTATAACTTGCCTGCAGTTGGTATTGCCACCATGGAGACGGGTTTACTTCAGGCTGCAGTATCTGCATTAAGCCCAGTAGGCTACGCATCTGGCGGTTATACAGGGCATGGTGGTAAGTATGATCCAGCGGGTATCGTTCACCGTGGTGAAGGTGTTTTAACTCAGGAGGAAATTGCTGCTTTGGGTGGTCCAGCTGGCTTTTATGCTTTACGTCAGTCTATTAAAAATGGCTTTGCAGATGGTGGTTTGGTACTTGATGCTCCTAAGTTGGAAAGCCCTAGAATGGCAGCAACACCGAAATATTTAGGGCAGCCAACAACAGCGCAGAATGCTATACCGCAAAGCCTTCAGATCAACAATATCTTAGATCCGAATATTGTAGGTGATTTCATGGGGACATCATCAGGTACCAAAACATTCATGAACTTCATTAAAAACAATCGATCTTCGATTAAGGCGATGATTGCATGAAATTAACAACGGAAAATTTTGGTGAAGTTATTTTATTAACTTCGCCAGCTTTGGTTGGAGGGACTGAAACATTAGGGTTTAAAACTGATGTGTTTGAGTCTAAAAATGGCACAGAAGTCAGAACTCCACTCAAAGATAAAGCCCGGCAAACGCTGGGTTTTTCTTCAGTGGCTATACGAAATGAAATTGCACAGCATTTCAATGCTCAATGGGGAGGAATCCGAAAAAACTGGGCAGTTCCCTTGTTTCAGGAATCTCAATTTGTTGGTGATGTAGCTCCTGAAGTTGTTGCAGATGGGGAGCCATTACCTGAGCAAACAGTAATTACTTGCAGAACTGATATTTATTCTTTTTATGAAGGTGGTCTTGCGTTACTCAAGAATAAAACTGAGCAAATACTTGTCGAGGTTCTAAGTGTTGCAAGTGACCGGATTGTTATTAAAAATGCAATTAATATTAAGGGTGCAAAGTTATATCCAGTGCGCTTGTGTTTTATCAATGGTGATATTTCACGTCAAATAAGTGGGATACATGTTCAAGCATCAATTACTTTTATTGTGATTGATGAACCAGAAGTATTGGAATCAGAACCAATTCAATTTTTAAGTCATGATTTGTATTTCTTCGGTCTGACTTACTCAGGCAGTGGTATGGACGCAACACTATCACAGCAACAAAACATGATTAATAACGAAGTCAGTGTGATTTTTCAAAACTCTGATTGGAATTTTGCACGATATTCAAAGCAGTACAGAGCAGTAATTCATAGTGCTGAAGATCTGTATGCATATCGGCAATTTTTGTTCAGACGTAAAGGGAAATACCGTCCATTTTGGTTGCCAACGTATGAAGCCAATATGCGCTGTAAAAGTACTGGCTTTATTTCATCGGTCATGTTGATTGAATCGGATCAATATAAGCAGCTCGGTGATGCCCGTAAACACATTGCAGTCAGAAGCAATCAAACGTGGACAGCACATACTATTACAGCATCTGCCCTGGTGTCAGGAAGTACTGTGCAAGTCACGGTATCGCCTGCACTGAATAAGAATGCTTCATCCATCGAACGAATCTCGTATTTGGGCTTGCATCGATTAGATGCTGATTCTATCGATTTGCATTATCAAGGTGCGGGAAATGTAGAAGTCACGGTACCCATTTTAGAAATAGGAGTTTAGGCAATGGGATTGGGCAAGTTTTTTCAATCACTAACCAACTCTGCAGTTCGTCGTGAGCTTTATGAATTTACCAGAGGCGATGCAAAGTTTTATTACACGTCGAGCGATAAGTCTGTTCAGGATGGCGAAATAATCTATGAAGCGATCACATTAACGAGATCGGCAATTGATTCAAGTAGTGATCTGGAAAAAAACTCAATTGATATTACCTTTGCACTGAACAGCAAATTCGCTCAAGACTGCCTGCGTTCAGCACTTGAAGAAAATATCTTGGTCAAAGTCAGCAAGTTGCAATTTGGCAATATTTCAACCTTGTGGCAAGGACGTGTTACTGCAGTTAAGCCAGATGGTGTAGAAATTACACTGAAATGTGAAACGGACTATACAAGCTTAGGCCGTGCAGGTGCGCGTTATAAGTATCAGCGAACTTGTTGTCATGATCTGTATGGCAGTGGCTGTAAGCTAGATAAATCACAATGGGGCATTCAAACAACGGTTAAGTCCGTGGACAAATTGAATGTGCAACTTCGGGATTTAGCTGTTGATGACAATTATTTCAGACTTGGTATGTTGCAGAGCAGTACAGGTGTAAATGTAGCAATTGAGTCGAGTTCTGGGCAATCAGTCACTTTGATTCGTCGCTTAGATACATTGGCTGACCAAGTGACGACTGATGAAGCGTTGTTGGCATATAACACGACAAAGCAGACTTGGCTGCAAGCTATAAATGCAGAAACGATTGCAACATCAGCCTTGATTGAAGCCATTGCAGATCGTGATGCTTTAGACCCGGCGAGTCCGACTTATGAGCAGGACTTATTGACAGCTCAGGCGATTGTCGATCAGAAACAAAGCGAACTCGATAACGCTCATCAGCAGACACAAGATGCGCAAAATGCATTTGATGTGGCATCTGAATCAGTGTTTTTTGTGACAGTTTATCCTGGCTGCATGAAGTCATTAACAGCATGTCATAGATTTAATAACACGGACAATTTTCTCGGCTTTGCATATATGCCAGAAGATAATCCAACAACCACGAGGATTGTGTAATGTTTGCCATTATTGCCGCAGTCGTTGCGGTTGCGGTTGCTGTCTTTTCATATATTCAGATGCGTAAAGGTCAAAAATCCAGATTGACACCTGGTGAACTTGATGTGACCTCTGCAGATGAAGGTGGATCAATTCCTGTCATTTTTGGGACCTGTGATGTTGCACCAAACGTCACAGCATTTTTAGCCGGTACGCCACAAGCAATCAAGAAATAGGTGAGTCATGGAATCACAAAATAGCCCGCACAAAGCGGGCTTTATTTTTGTCCATCATATACGTGCTTGCAGCATGTGTACGATCAAAGCAAGACGCTTTTTTTTGAATCAAGGTTTAACCAACGCTGAAATAAAAGATTTTTTTGATAACGGAATGCCAATAGCGCGTTTTGAAGAATTATTTGGCCATGATGCGATGGCGCAGCAAGTGATTATGAGGGCTAAAGAAGATGGCTAAAAAGAAAAAGCAAACGATTGGCTACAAATACTTTGCCAGTGGCCATTTTGTTTTATGTCATGGCCCGATTGATGCAATCACTAAGATTTCATTTCAGGAAAAAGACGCTTATCAGGTAGAGCAAGGCACGAATAAAACAATTTATATTAATAAGCCAAGTCTGTTTGGTGGTGACGAACAGCAGGGTGGTGTTCAAGGCAATATTGAACTCTTGTTCGGGCATGCTAATCAACAGAAAAGCAGTACTTTACAAAGAATTTGTGCAAAGATTTCAAATGCATTTGGCGGACTTATTTCTGCATATCGTGGGGTGTGTTCTGTCGTTTTTGATAATGTTTACATTGGCACCAGTCCAAGCATGCCTGACTCTAAATGGCGAGTGAAACGGATTCATACTCGTCATGATGGTATTAAGCAGTGGTATGACAGTAAAGCAGAAATTGGAACGGTATCAGTTGCAGATCTTGCGAAAATAGCATTCATTCTTGATGATTCAGGATCAATGTCAGCTGCAAACATGTCAAATATGAAAGCTGGTGTGAATAATATTTTATCCAAGCTTGCTGATCAGAAAATTGATGTGATGGTACAGGCAATCAACTCCGGTGTTCGTATTTATAGACAGGCAACTTCAGCTGATATTACTGCAGCTCAAAGCTTTGTAAATAGCCTGGTTGCATCAGGTGGCACATCAGCAACCTCTGCGTATGGCAATATCAATACCTTTTTTAATGGTAACTATAAAAATGGGCAGGTCATCACATTGTCTGATGGCGAAATGAGTTCTGTCTCGGAAGCTAAATCGATGATTGCAACAGCATTTTCCAGAGCCAAATTTGTGGGCCTAGGAATGGGAACTGTTGGAAGTTTGAATGAATTCGATAACACAGGTAATCCTGTTCAGGTCGTAGATGCCGATGGCATTTCAGCTGCTCTGAACTCTATTTTTTACAGTGAGGCGGATCTTAATCCTGCCCATATTATTCGTGAATGCCTAACGAATCAGATTTGGGGAATAGGTGTTTCTGAATCAAGTATTGATGATGTTTCTTTTAGAAATGCTGCTGATATTCTATTCCGTGAAGAAATGGGAATCTCTATTAAATGGACGGATTCAACATCGATCAATGAGTTCATTGATAACATTAAAGAGCATATCAATGCACAGCTTTATTTGGATCGTACGACAAACAAGTGGAAGCTTTATTTAATTCGTGATGATTATGATCTTAATGATCTAATTTCTTTAGATGAAAGCAATATTCGTAATCTTGACTTCGAACGTCGTACTTTAGCTGAATGTGTGAATGCAGTTACGGTGACTTATTATGACCGTGAACGTGCAAAAGATTCCACAGTCACTGTTCAAGATATCGCGAGGATTGCACAACAAGGTGGGGTTATTTCTCAGTCTATCGACTATAAGGGATTCACCAATAGCAATATTGCTGGGCGTATTGCTTTACGTGATTTGAAAACACTTTCCAGTACTTTGGCATCAGTATCATTTGATGTAGATGAACGTTTCTCAGAATCATGGCATGAGGGTATGCCGTTTAAGCTGTCAGATTCAAGTTATGGTCTATCTGAAGCAGTGATGCGTATTCGAACAATTAAACGTGGGGATGGCATAAATAATACGGTTTATGTCGAAGCGATTGAAGATTCCTTTAGCAGCCCAATGCAGTCTGTTATTGAATACGTACCGCCAGTGAGTGGGGCTGATAGCACTGCGCAAGATGCTGAGGCGATTGCTTTCGAAGTGCCATATATTGAGCTTGTTGAGCAGTATGGGCAGGATGAAGTTGATTCAAAACTTTCGAATTATCCAGATCTTGGCTATGTCGGTATGGCAGCAATTCGTCCAAATAACCAGCATGTTAATGCAAGTTTATATGTTGATGCGGGTGCAGGGTATGACGAAAGAACAACTTTAGATTTTTGTCCTAGCGCTTCTCTGAAAAATGACATTGGATATATTGATTCGAGTTTTGAACTTCAAAGTGTTGCTGAGTTTGAGTTACTTGAAATAAATCATCGAATCCAAGTAAATGACGAAATCATGGCATTTGTGAGTTTTGATGCAGCAACAAATATGCTGACTGTGAAACGAGGTTGTTTTGACACGGTGCCACAAAAACATGTTACAGGTTCAAAAATATTTGGTTGGGATAACTATTCAGGGATTGATGATATTGAATATTTGAGTGGCGAGGTTTTATCACTTAAAGCACTGACGCTGACCGGATCTGATGTACTTGAATTGAGCGAAGCTACTATACATAGCTTGACTTGTTCAGCAAGAGCAATTCGTCCATACCCACCGGCCAACGTCAAAATCAATAATGCATTTATGCCGCTGTATATAGAAGGCGGGCTACAACTCACCTGGTCGGATCGCAATCGTTTACAGCAGACCGGTGGTGTGCCACTCGGTTATTTTGAATCGAGTATTACGCTTGAGCCGAATACACAGACTTTGCTAACAGTGGCTGAGCTTGATATCGATGATGTAGTGCTTGTAACGCATAGTGTTAATGCAACTGGAACGAATACGTTTACGCTGGAAGAGGCAAACATGCAGAACGGCATTAGGTCTTTGCATATCAGTCTAAAAACAGTACGTGATGGCTATGAATGTATCAATGCGTTTGATCATACAGTGCGAATTTCAAATCTGATTGCACCGCAAAACGTGACTTTCGAGGTAATTAAGCTATGACAGCAAGTGTAAAAATTCGGACGAGCTGGACGGATGATAATGTCATCATTGAAGGTGTCCGGATTTACAAAAAACAGCAAGCATTTGATGTAAGCACACGCCCGCAGCCGTTAGTAGAAGTTACTGACGGCTCTTTGTTTTATGAAGACTCTGATGTTGTTGAAAATCAAACATACTTCTATATGTTGAGCTGTTTTTTGGGTGAGCAAGAAGTTTTTACAGAGTGCTTTGAGATTCAGGCTAAAAAAACAAGCCCGTACAGGGGGATTTATTTAATCGCATCAGCGAGTACTAATGATTTAGACACTATGTCTATGCTGAGCGGGATTATTGCAGAAATTGGAGAAGCTGTTTACACGAAAACATGGAACGAAATCGATAACATCCCCGCTGATGCGAAAATAATTATTGCTTCGCACTTGGATTATACGCAATCTGGCACTGCAGCAGGTGTTCTGAAGTTGGTTGAAAAATTTAACGCAGGAACCCCGGTTTTAATAGCTGCTTATACAGCCTCAACTCCGAAAATGCCAAACCTGGGCATTGGTGCAAATTTTTCAGATTCCAGCGGGTCAAATGTAGATATTTTAGCAAACACAATTTTAAGCTCGCCATTCAACACAGCACAATCAGCACTTGTCATACGTGAATCATCATACTATATGTCCGGGTTAGTTTCGCCGGCAAATAATGCGCAAATTATCGCCAGAAGGGAATCAACTGTTGTTGGGGCTATTTTAAAGGAAGGTGTGATTAATCGAAATAATGTTCCATCCCCCGCAAATGTCGCGTTTGCAGGGTTTGCTTACACAAGAATTGGAAGGCTTCTCAATGACACGGGCAAAGAATTGTTAAGAGAAATTGTAAGAAAGACGATGCGTTAATCATTATTGCACCTTCGGGTGTTTTTTTATTGCCAAAATTTAGGGGACAGTTGTGAATGAGCCAAGCGCGCAGCTTTGGAAAAAGTTAAATGAAGTCTCTGAGCAACTTATCAATAGTCAATATAGTTAGACATAAAATCTGGAGAAATCATGTCTGAAACTACAACCGTTGTAGCCGAAGCATCTGCAGCTGCAATCGGATCTAAAGCATCGGGAATTGGTGGAGCTGCATCTTTCGCAGCTTTTTTTATGGGGATTAACTGGATCGGATGGTTGTCACTTGGTATAGCAATCCTTGGCTTGCTGATCAATTTGTATTTTTCGTGGCAACGGAATCATCGTGAAAAAGAAATTCATCGTTTACAGGTCAAAAGATTGCGGGGGCAATGCGATGCAGGACAAGACTAGATTATTTGTTGCAGGTTCAACAATAGCAGCCGCATTAACAGGCGGTTTTTTTATATATGGACCAAGCGAAACACAAGTGCTTTCGACTGCACAAAAAGAAGGCTTCATAGCTAAGCCAATTATTCCGACAAAGAATGATGTTCCGACCATTGCTTTTGGAACAACAGTCTATCCCAACGGGACGAAAGTCAAAATGACTGATCCTGCTGTAACGCGAGAGCAGGGGATGGTCTTTTTACGAAAACACATGGATAAAGAAGCACAGCGCTTTAATAAAACAGTTTTAAATATCCCTCTTTATCAACATGAATATGATGCTTACACAGATTTTGTGTATCAGTTTGGTATGGGCAATTGGTCCAATTCATCAATGCTGCGCAATTTAAAACAGGGTAAATACAAAGCAGCCTGTGATTCATTACTGAAATATAAGTATTCAGGTGGATTTGACTGTAGTACACCAGGCAACAAGCGCTGTTCAGGTGTTTGGGCTAGACAATTAGAACGTCATCAAAAATGTGTGGGGGCATTATGAAAGACTTAGTTCAGGCATTCATCGCAAAATTTTATGAGGCCGTCATTATTGTAATGGCGGTTTTTTTATTACTTTCTCTTGTTGGGCTAGGTATTCAGTCGTGGCGTGTGTCCGCTTTAAAAGATGATTACGCATTGCTTGAATCGAAGTATCAAACGGATGTTGCTAAAGCTGAAGCACTAACTGAAAAGGCTAAAGCTGAAGCGATAGCATTAGAAAAGAAATGGTCTGAAAAGCTATTAAATGCGGAGATAACCCATAATGCAAAACTTCAAGAAATCATTACTGATAGTAATAGTGCTAAGTCCGCTGTTGAGCGCTTGTCAAAGCAAATCAATACAGCCACAGATCGTATGTCCACAGCTACCAGAGAAACCATCATTGAGTACGCCAGTGCCAACGGTGACATACTCGAAAAATGCGTCAGTGAATATCGAACAGTGGCGCAGCGAGCTGATGAACACGCAGCTGATGCAAAACGATTAAGTGATGCTTGGCCAGATTAGTTGTCCTCTTAAGTGGTCCAATTTTATATATGCCCTTGGTCTTCGGGCTGAGGGCATCTTTTTTGTTTTATTGCAACTATTTTGCAACTATTGATTTTTATATTATTTGTAAATTATTGAATAAGTTAAAATTATTATTTATTTACTGCCAATCCATCATGGGTGCAACACTAATTCGTGGTTGAAGTTTATTTTCAATGGGTTGGAGATCAGTCATTAAAAAAACACGCCTTAAAAGAACAAGATGGAAGAACGAAATGGAAAGGGTGAAGAAATACCAAAAGCAGTCTGAAATACGATGAAAAAAACCGCATTTCAAGACGCGCGCAATATTAGCATAAATTGTGGTTTGGGGCATGGTCTTGCTAGCGTGACATATTCAAGGTCAGGCTAGAAAAAGTCGGAAGTGTGGCTTAAGTAATTTAAATTTTTATGTGATTAATCTATAATTTTATAAACTTTATAGTATGGTTTCTCAGCAGATTTAACTGCCTGCCTTTATGTCTTTATTTTCCCAATATCTATTGCAACGCCAGTTTTGTATCTCGTTTGAATATCTAACGACGCAAAAAACGCATCTGGTCCCAACGACATTTGCAGGCTTTCCTGTGTGCATGACATTGGCTGACCGAGTACAAAGTGACACGGATATTGCTCCTTTAGAAGCAATGCAAGACTACCCTCAAAGCATTGAAAAAATTCTGCATTATTTGGGGAAAGGCCGAGATATCTCAGATTTTCAGACTTTTCTAAATGCTGCTCAGCAGCACGGGGTAGAGAATTTACTTTTGCTCAGTGGTGATAAACTCAAGCAGCATCAGGATGGGGCAAATGATCCGACTCTACGGAGCCGTTATTTAGAGTCGGTCAATCAAGTCATGGCAGCCAAAGACTATGGCGGGTTTTATTTAGGGGTAGCATTTAATCCTTTTAAATATGCAGAAGCAGAAAAGGATGCGCAGTATTTTAAACTGAATAAAAAAATTCAAGCTGGCGCTGACTATGTGATTACACAGTTGGGCTTTGACATGGATGTGTTGAGCAGTTACCAACGCTATATGCAGCAATATTATCCACGTGTGCCTGTATTGGCTTGTGTCATGCCGCTGACATTTGCCCGTGCCCGCTTTATGGCCAAGCAAAAAGTCGCAGGCATCGTGCTTTCAGCAGATGTATTAAATTTTTTGCAACAAGAACAGCAAACTGACGCCATACAAGCTGAACAAAATGTCTATGCACGCTGCGCTTTACAAATTTTAATGTGTCAGCATTTGGGCTATGCAGGGGTTCATTTATCAGCTTGCCATAAAGTGGAAGAGCAAGAGAAGTTGCAAAAAGCAATTTTGCAATTTGCCACATTAACGTTTGAACAGTGTTTAGCAAAATGGAAAATGCTTTGGCGCTCTAGTGTAGATGTGAACTTCCACCCGACGGGCGCAAATAACCATAAAGCTCCAGTTGAACAAGTTTTGAAATATAAAAGTATGCATGTCATGCATGAGTTATTTTTTAGTTCAAAACTGGCCAAAGGGGCGGGATCTTATATTTTTGCGGCCAAATTATGGCAAAAACCGAAAGCTGATGCGGCCTTGCTGAAAACAGAATTTATCAGTAAACATGGCATCGTGGGTTGTGAAAGTTGCGGACAATGTCGTTTAGGTGAAACCTTATATATTTGTCCTGAAACCTGTCCCAAAGGATTAGCCAATGGACCCTGTGGTGGCTCCAACCTTGACCGCTGTGAGTTTGAAGACCGTGAGTGTATACACTCGGTCAAAGCGCGGTTGGCGAAAGCCGTCGGTCAAGAAAAAATGCTGAAGCAAGAGCTCATCCCTACCGTTGCAATTGAAACTCGCCACAGTAGCTCTTGGAAAAACTGGTTTGTTCCACCGAATTCGTCACCAACAGAACAATAATTCACTTAAAGCATTATTCAGTCTAAAACCTTCATAAAGGTGATTCTTTCAAGCGCTAATCATTCTAAAAATCAGACGAATAGTCGTATAAAAAAATGAAAAAGATGAAATAAACAATTAAGATCAACAGCAGATGAAAATCAAAAATTAAAAATAGAAATGTGAAGAATTTGGGGAATACCACATGATGAAAAAGACCTGCTTAGGAATAGCTTTAGTTTTCACATTGTCAGGCACAACAGGCTGTTCAGTTGTCATGGCAAGCAAGCAGCCAAACAAGAAAAATACCGAAATGATTCAACAAGGGCTGTCTCGTAACTTGGTGATTGCTGAATTTGGCGCACCGATCACCTCTGAATATAAAAATGGCAAACGCTATGAAATTTATACTTTTACCCAAGGTTATTCGACTGCCAGTAAAGTCGGACGTGCATTTTGGCATGGTGCTGCAGATGTGGCGACCGTGGGGTTATGGGAACTTTTAGGAACACCTGCCGAATCCGTTTTTAATGGAAAGAAAATGTCTTATGAATTGATTTTTGATGAAAATGATCTGTTAGAACGTTATACCTATCTCACACAAGATGAAACCAAATAGTTGAATACAGAGATATTTTGATTGCATGCCGGTAAACAATTGCGCTAAGTTCAAATGGTAGAAAAATAAACGAATTATCCATTGGAATTTAGCAGGCATGATGCTACTTGAAGAAATATTTAAAAGTAAAAAGTCGGAACATACCGACCAATTTAATTTACGCATTCATCGAGGTTTAAGTTGGCTGAAAAAGTCAATTGATCTTCAAGATGATCTCGATTTGCAATTTATAAGTTTGTGGGTGTCCTTCAACGCAATATATGCGCAAGACTTACAGATTGCGCAGGACAAGCAAAGCTTAAGGCAGTTTTTATATGTGATCTGCCAAAAGGATGCAGAGCATAAAATCTACAATATTTTATGGGAACGTTTTAGTCAGCCGATACGGTTGTTTTTGGATAATCCCTATGTTTATCAGGGATTTTGGGATTATCAAAATCAAAAAATTAGCCATGACGCATGCAAAGAGGGCTTGGCGCATGAAAAACAAAAAGTACTGCACGCGCTTAAAGAAAAAGATTCCGTTGATATTTTAATGGTGCTGTTCAATCGCATGTATACGCTACGCAATCAAATGGTTCATGGCGGCGCGACCTATAAAAGTTCGGTCAATCGGAAACAACTTCAAGATGGCTGCACAATACTGTCGGCACTCTTACCAGTATTTATGGTGATTCTTTTGGAAAATGCAGAAACCTTGGATTTAGGCAAACCCTTTTATCCTGTAGTGCAGGTCAGTTAATTTCAAAAAAATAAAGCCATAGTAATGTGGCTTTAGAGTAATGATCCATACAGTTCATTGTGGATATTTTAGTTGCCGCGCAGTATAAAGTTGATCGATCAATACAAAAAATCCAGCAGCAATGACTAAGGCAATCCCTGTCATACAGGTGGTGGTCCAGCCGCCATGATGCCATGCAAACACGCCCAAAGCTGAGCCACATGCACCACCGACAAAATAAAAAGTCATGTAAATTGAATTGATTCGAGAGCGTGCAATCGGGTTGAGTTGGAAAATAATATTTTGATTACAGCTATGCACCATTGCCAAACCTAGATTGATTAAACCATAGCCCAAAATATAAAAAGCAAGAGATGATCCACCCAAATACAGCAGTCCCCAACTGAGGGCTAAGATGCTACAACCGAGCCAAGTTAATTTTCGGTTAAAACCCAAATCCGCCCAACGCCCAATCCATTGTGTTGATAGGGCACCAAACACACCAACTAAAGTCACGACACCGACCCAAACATCGGCCAATTGAAAAGGTGGCTCAGTCAGTAACATGGCAATGGTGGAAAACAGCATACTCATCGCGGCAAAGACACAGCCCCCAATTAGAGAACGGAAAATTAACCGTGGCTCATGTTTGAGTAATGCGCCCATTGACTGGAAAACTTGGCTGTAGGGCATCCGTGTGATGCTGACCACGGGCAGACGTTTTTTGAGTAAGAGTGCTAATACCAACATCAAGAGCGCACTGAGGATGTAAATCGATTTCCAATGAAACAGATAGGACAATAAGCCAGAGAGACTGGTCGATAACAGAATGCCGACCAATAACCCACTCATTAAAAAGCCAACAACTGCCCCAATTTTTTCAGGTCGTATCGCAACAGTGACCAAAGGGATGAGGACCTGAGCAGCCACTGAAAATAGCCCCGTGATAATGGTTCCTGCCCAAAGCATGTATAGATTGGTCGAAAAAGCACAGAGGGCTAAACCGACAGTCGCACCAAGCATGAGTAATGGAATAAATTTGGCTTTATTCACAATATCGCCAATCGGCACAATAAACAGTAGACCCAAAGCATAAGAAATTTGCGCAAAGGTGACGGTTAGCGCAACTTCAGATTGTGGAATTTGAAAGCTCTGTTGGATAGAAGCCACTAAAGGTTGGCAATAATAATTGGCACCCGCACATAAACCACATGCAGCAGCCATAAGCCACAACAGGGTTTTATCATGGCTAATGTCGATCGAGGCTTTCATAAATTGTCCAGATATTGGGCGGAAGCGTATGCAAAGAATTTGCTGCCACGCTGTTGTGGTCACTATAAGGAAAATCAAACAGGTCTTAAAGTGTTTCTCTGTGAATTGTATCCACGCACGCGTTTAGGATTTCTTACTGAGACTGATCATCAAGACACCCAGCATATTCAGACCGCAACCGACCCATTGCCATAGGTTTAAGTGTTCATTCAATAAAGCGACGGCCAGTAAAATCGTTAAAATGGGCCCGATAGATGCAATCATGGCCGATTGTGCAGCCCCAAGTCGGACGATACTTTGCATCATCAAAATGGTTGGAAGCACGGTTACCAATAGTCCTAGCGCTAAACCATACAGCCAGACTTGACTCGGGAGTTGTTGGAGCAAGGCGATAGGCTGTGGTGTTGCAAATAGAAAATGAATAATCGTCCCAACGCAGGCTATGCTCAGGGCTAGACCAGTAAAGTGTAAAGAACCAAACTTTTGCATGAGGCCTGGCGTGAGTAATAAGTAAATTGCAAATAACACGGCACTGGCAAAAACCAAACTACATCCGAGCCAAAAATACTGATCATGTGGTGTGGTACTTTGTTCTTGTAGCATCACTAACACTGTCCCGCCATAACTTAAAATCAGGGCAAGGATGGTTTTAAAACTCAGTGGCTTTTTGAATAAAACAGCGGAAGCCAGTACAGTTAATGTGGGATACAGGAAAAGTATAATTCGTTCAAGCGAAGCACTGATATACATCAAGCCACGGAAGTCGAGCCAACTCGAAAAGTAATAGCCGATTAGACCGGAAATGAGCAAGAGCACCCAATCTTTTCGTTGAATCGTTTGATAGGAACGTCGACTCAGCCATGCAATGACCAAGAAAAACGGCAATGCACTCATCATGCGTAAAGCCATGAGGACTGTGGCATCGACAAGAGGAGAAAGTGCATAGGCTTGCTTAATAAAAATCGCTTTGGTACTAAACAAGAAGGCAGCAATCAGTGCAAAAATTGCACCGATGAAGTGCGGACTAAGGTTTCTTGACATAAGTGACGGTGTGCCTCATGACGACTGAATGAATTCGACAGCATTGTTCTGATAAGTTTGAACTGTCATTTTGATTATAAAAAATGCATCGTGCGAGTAAAAATGCAAAAAAAGAATAGTACTTATTCCTTTATGCATAAGGGATTGCTAGATCAAACATGAAAAACAGCGGAAGAAATGACCAATTTGGTTTTGAATTTTTTAATCTCAACATGACTCGGCAGGTCAAATATATCAGGCTGAAACATTTAAGGTGAAAATTGCACACAAATGGTGCAATAGTGTTTTTTAGGGATAGAAAGTCAGTAGCGATATCATGATGCTAAATATTCAAAAAATTATTTTTTTAGCTAAAAAAGTCAATTCTAAGACTTAAGGCGAAGCATCAGGTGGGGAGGGCAAGATCTCAATAAACCCGAAACGTGCGCAAAAATCCATCGGATATTCAAGCTGACCAATTTGACGAGACTGTGGCAGAAAAATGTCAGTTTTCAATGCAGGTCAACACGTCAAAACTGTCAAATGAGTCAACGAGCTGATGCAGTCTGCATGAAAGAGTGACTCTACCTGACTTAAGTCGATTTGTAACGACAAGTTCGAATCATTAGTTGTCGAATGAAAATGTCACAATGATCAACGCGCTGAAACAATACGCGCTAAAACCGACTAAATTATTTATGTTTTGAGTCTTAAGTAATATTAAAAAGTTATAAGTAGAATAAAAATGAGTAATAAATCGACAAATAAAACTGAATAAATGAAATATCGCATCATTCTTTTCATGAATCATGAGTTCAAAATATAGGCATTTATTAAATAAATATTGGGTAGTATTTTAAAAAAGTTCAATTAGAATCCAAAAATTGTACAAAAACACATCCTGAGGGGAGACATCGCGGATTGCGATGTTTACTTAAGAAAAATTAGCTTGAGGAACGCTCATGCAGATCGGAATTCCAGCCGAAACTGTTGTCGGTGAAAATCGCGTCGCTGCGACGCCTGAAACAGTAAAGAAGTTGATCAGCGCTGGTCATAGCGTCGTTATTGAACGTGGAGCAGGGGTAAACGCTGCTTACATCGATAGTGCCTATGAACAAGTTGGTGCCAAAATTACGGATGATGCCTATACCGGTAGTCAAATGATTTTGAAAGTTCGTGCGCCTAAAGGTGACGAAATTCAAAAACTCACAGCGGGTACCACCGTTGTGGGGATGTTTGACCCTTACCGCAACACCGAACTTGACCAATTTGCGTCACAAAACGTGTCTGCATTTGCATTGGAACTTTTGCCACGGACCTTATCTCGTGCGCAAAACATGGACGTACTTTCATCTCAAGCCAACCTTTCAGGTTATAAATCTGTGCTTTTGGCTGCGGCAGAATATCAACGTATGTTCCCAATGCTGATGACAGCAGCAGGTACAGTGAAACCTGCACGTGTTGTGATCATGGGCGTAGGTGTTGCAGGCTTACAAGCTATTGCAACAGCAAAACGTTTAGGTGCCGTAGTTGAAGCAACTGACTTACGTCCTACAGCACGTGACCAAGTTGAATCTTTGGGTGGTAAATGGTTAGACGTACCAATGTCACCAGAAGAGCAACAAAAAGCAGCTGATGCTGCGAAAAATGGTTATGGCTGGATGCCGGGTGAAGACTACATTCGCGACCAAGCGATTATTGTTGATAAAGCCGTATCGAATGCTGACATCGTGATTACGACTGCATTATTACCGGGTCGTGACGCACCACGTTTAATCAAAGCAGAAACCGTTGCCAAAATGAAACCGGGCTCAATCATTCTAGATATGGCGGTTGAAACTGGCGGTAACGTTGAAGGTTCTGTCTGCGGCGAAAATGTCGTGACTGCCAATGGCGTGAAAATTCTTGGTATTCCAAATATTCCTTCAACAGTTTCGACTGAAGCGTCGGCACTTTACGCACGTAACGTTTTGAATTTCATTGAAACCATGTTTGATAGCGAAAAGAACTTCGCGATTAACCCTGAAGAAGAAATTCAAAAAGCACTACTTGTCACTCATGGCGGCCAAGTGCTGCTGAAACGTGGTTAAGGAGAATCATCATGGTTGAAACGATTACTATTTTTGTCTTGGCAATCTTTGTTGGTTACTACGTGGTTTGGGGGGTAACACCTGCACTACACACACCATTAATGGCTGTAACCAATGCTTTGTCATCGATCATTATCGTTGGTGCGATGATTCAAACCGTTGGTATCCCAGGTATTGTGGATGCAAGCGTACAGTTCCAAAGCATTAACGTGGTGAGTATTTTAGGTGCGATTGCCGTTTTCCTTGCAAGTATCAACATTTTTGGTGGCTTTGCGGTGACTGCACGTATGCTTGAAATGTTCAAACCTAAGCAAAAGAAAAAAGAGGGTTAATCCATGGAATTCATTAAAGAATATGCGGATTGGTTCTACCTGATTGGTGCCGTTCTTTTTATCTTAACGTTGCGCGGTTTGTCTGGTCCAAAAACTGCGATTCAGGGTAACCGTTACGGCATGATCGCAATGGCGATTGCTGTAATCACCACATTCTTTGTCGCAGATCATCCGGTGATTTGGATGATTGTGGGTGCAATGGTATTGGGTGCAGTTGTAGGTATTGCACGTGCAAAAACAGTTCCAATGACGCAAATGCCTGAAACTGTGGCACTGATGCACTCATTGGTCGGTTTGGCTGCGGTACTGATTGCGATCGCTGCGATTCTACATAACAACCAATTGACTGCGGCATTCGCGGAGAATGAAGCGGTATTAACAGCAGCGGGTGTAGAACATGCCCACATGAGCAAAGTTCATTTATTTGAATTGTTTGTAGGCTGTTTCGTTGGTGCGATTACATTCACAGCGTCGGTATTTGCTTACGGTAAATTGGCTGCGAAGAAATGGGCAAAAACCATTTCAGGTGGATGGGTAAAACCTGTTCAAGCCTTAATTTTCCTTGCGATGTTGGCGTGTGGTATCTACTTCTTTACCACAGGCAACATGAACGCATTCTGGGCAATGACTGTTCTTGCACTTGCATTTGGTTGGGTATGGATTGCGCCAGTAGGCGGTGGTGATATGCCAGTGGTGGTATCGTTACTAAACTCGTTCTCAGGTTGGGCAGCAGCAGGGATTGGTTTCACGCTTGAAAACAACATGCTGATTGTTGCAGGTTCACTGGTTGGTTCATCGGGTGCAATTCTGTCTTACATCATGTGTAAAGCCATGAACCGTTCAATCATCAACGTTTTGTTTGGTGGTGCAATGGGTGGTACAGCAGTAGCGGCGGCGGATAATGGTGAAAAAGCACAGCGTAATCACCGTTCAGGTTCTGCAGACGATGCTGGCTTCTTGATGTCAAATGCGGACAGCGTGGTGATCGTACCGGGTTATGGTATGGCGCAAGGTCGTGCACAAAATGCCGTGAAAGAATTGTGTGAAATCTTAAAAGAGCAAGGTGTAAAAGTTCGTTTTGCGATTCACCCTGTGGCAGGTCGTATGCCGGGTCACATGAACGTACTTTTAGCTGAAGCTGACGTTGCATATGAAGACATTCTTGAAATGGATGAGATCAACTCAGACTTCCCAGCAACTGATGTAGTACTGGTGATTGGTGCGAATGACGTTGTGAACCCAGCGGCAAAAGACGATCCAAGTTCTCCAATTTACGGTATGCCAATCCTTGAAGCGCATAAAGCACGTACCATTATGGTCATCAAACGCTCTATGGCTACAGGCTACGCAGGTTTAGACAATGACTTGTTCTATAACGATAAAACGATGATGATCTTCGGTGATGCGAAGAAAGTTGTGGAAGATATGACAAAAGCCATTAATGGCGGCGGTCATTAATCCATATTGCCAATGTCCCGCTGTAATAAAGCGGGACTGAGGAAGATTTAAAACCACCTTCGGGTGGTTTTTTATTTTCTTTGCTTTTATTTTCTTCGCTTTTGATTAATTGATGCTTCACACTAAAAGTGCACAAATATTTAGCGCATCAGGTGCTTGAATCAAATTGATGCGTGTTTTGAAACCAAGGTACAGATCGATGAGCTGTTTTGTTCCATTAAATTCGATCTCAGTGATTCAAAATATTGTCGCGAACTGGTTTTGTGACGCAATGCATTGAAAAATAATTAATTATCTGAAATTTGGTATTCTTTTTGCACAGCATGGTTATTCTTGGGGGAATAATCATGAAAAAAACATACTTGATGGCACTGTTTCTGAGTGTCCTGACATCGACTGCATGGGCAGTTGACCCGCAAATCGCCAATAATATTCAAGAAATTCGTATTTCGCTCGACAGTATTTGGGTGGTACTGGGCGGTATCTTGGTGTTCTTTATGCAAGCCGGATTTGCCATGATCGAAAGTGGTTCAGTTCGCAGTAAAAATACCGTGAATGTACTCATGAAAAACTACATGGATGCCTGCTTGGGTGGTCTGGTGTTTTGGTTGGTGGGTTTTGGTCTGATGTTTGGGGTCAATACCACGGGCTGGTTTGGCTTCAGTCATTTTGCACCCGATCAACTGGATGATTGGCACTGGAACCTTCTATTTTTCCAAATGATGTTTGCTGCAACGGCAACCACCATTGCCAGTGGTGCAATGGCAGAGCGGATTCATTTTGTCGCTTATGTGGTGAGTGCGGCCGTTGTCTCAGGTCTGATTTATCCTGTCTTTGGTAGTTGGGCATGGGGCAGTTTATTTGGCGGAGACGGTTGGTTAAAAGCACTCGGATTTATCGACTTTGCAGGTTCGACCGTGGTGCATTCAATGGGCGGCTGGGTTGCCTTGGCTGGCATCATTGTATTGGGACCACGTTTGGGTCGATTTGGACGCAATGGGCAAAGCCATTATTTACCAGGGCATAACTTACCTTTGGTAGCATTAGGCGGTTTTATTTTATGGTTAGCATGGTTTGGTTTTAATGCAGGCTCGACCATTAATGCCAATGTCAGCGTAGGACGTATTGCTTTAAATACGCATCTTGCGGCGTGTGCTGCCGTGGTTGCATATATGTTGCTCTGTCTCATCCGATCTAAAGCCATTTTGATTCGCAGTACGATCAATGCCTCACTGGGTGGTTTAGTTGCCATTACGGCAGGCTGTGCAACGATGTCTCCACTCTATGCAGTCATCACCGGTTTATGTGCAGGTGTCATGGTGACCTTCCTGCCAATGCTTATGGAAAAAATGAAACTGGATGATGTGGTGGATGCGGTGACGGTACATGGTTTCTGTGGCGCATGGGGAACATTGGCGGCAGGGATCTTCCTTGAAAATAATATGTTTAATGGCGATATCATCGCGATACAAGGGCTTGGGGTGATTGCAGCCTTTTTATGGGGCTTTAGCGTTGCGTTCATTGTATTTAAGGTCTTGGACAAATTGTTGGGTGGCTTACGGGTGAGTAAGCAACATGAACAACGGGGTTTGGACTATACCGAACATGCTGAATTGTCTTATCCCGAGTTTCAAAAAGATGTGACTTTTGAAACGGATGATATGACCAAGCGTCATTAACAGGAGTAAAGCAATGAGCACCGAACTGTTGAATTTGGCACAACGCCGCGAAGCTTTAGAAAAAGGCTTACAACAATTTATTCATGGGACGTTACTCGACAGTGCGCTACGGCACTGGGAACAGCAGTACAGCATGAAACCGTCATTTGTCTTAAATCGCTTCTTAAATGATATCTGTACCACAGAGGAGCTTCGCTTTTATCGTAAAGATATGCTGAAGCAAGTCTTGTATGAGTTATCTACCTTAGAAAAGCAGGAACTGTTAAGGGTTGAAAAACCGCAGGAGCAGGAGCAAGAAGACGAGCTCATTGCAGAGACCATTAGCGAAGCTTTTTTAGGCTTTATCGAGTCAGTCATGCTGACGGTGAAATCTACAGATCAGGCTGATTTCACCCAAGATGTGATTGAGCAATTAGAAGAAATCGGACTGGCAATTGCGGCAAATGCACAAATTAATTCAGCGAGTTTTGTCGAGTTTTTGCCCTTGACCAGTTATGCCAAAGTTTTAACGAGCATTTATGAAGTGTATTGTGACTTTTATGGCCCGATGCGTGCAGACCAAGTTTATGCACAAACCAAGCTGAAAATTAAAGCCAATTATCCTGAGGTGGATTTACATCAACTGCTTTAGTGTATGGGGTAAAACACCATGAAGCTGATTGCCCTTGGTGTATAAAATCAAGGGATAAAAAAAGCGACCTAATTAGGTCGCTTTTTTCTGGAAGCTTAAGCTACAGTTTCTGGAGCTGTACGCCATAAGCTTTCTAAATCATAGAATTTACGTGCTGTAGGTAACATCACATGTACCACTACAAAACCGAGATCAATCAGGATCCATTCAGCATCACGTTCGCCTTCAACACCGATAGGGCGGAATCCAGCTTTACGTGCTTCTTCTGCCACGTTGTCTGCAAGAGACTTAATGTGACGAGTTGAAGTACCGCTCGCAATAACAATCGCATCTGCTACGTTGCTGATAGTGCTGATATCAAGTTCAATAATATCTTTGGCTTTTACATCTTCAAGTGCTTCACGTACAACAGCTAAGCAAGCTTGTACGTCTTTGATTTGCGTTGATTTTGCGAGATCGAGAGAATTAGAAGCGCTGGGCGATGGTTCTAAATTCATAGAGGGTATGATTTCCTGACAATTTTACATGATCTAATATAGCGGTTTTGTTGCTGAATTTCAAATCAACACGTCATTGGCCATTGGCTAAATGAGGGAAGTATTTGTCTTTCCACGCAAAAGAATGTGATGAGTTGCTTCGTGGTCGGTATTCAGCCGCGATGTAACCTGTATATTGGCTTTGATCTAACCATTTAAAAATCTCTGCAAATGGAATCTGTGCTGAGTCAGGTTCATGTCGCCCCGGACAGTCAGCAAACTGTATGTGACCGATATCCTGAATATTTTCTGCCAAAGTACTGAGAATATCTTCACCCATCATCGCCATGTGGTAGCAGTCATATTGCATCTTCAAAGTAGAGTGTTGTACAGCTTCAAGCATTTCCTGAGCTTGGGCAATATTTTGCACCAAAAAGCGCGGCATATCAGTGCCATTAATCATTTCAAATACCGGTTGAATATGATGTTCGGACAACATGTGGCATGCCAGTTTAAGGTTGCTCGACAAGGTATTTAAACATGGGAGTAAGTCTGCATCTTGGGGCTGTTTGCCGGCTAAAATATTGACACTCGGTACATTTAACGCAGTGGCATAGCGAATACATTGCTCTAAGGCCTGATGAAATTGATTTTCACGCCCCGGAACTCCCGCAAGACCATCGCCGCCTTGCATCAAATCACCCGCAGGGACATTAATTAAACACAGGCTTAAATCATTGATAGTGAGCTGGGTTTGGATTTGCTCAATACTCAGCTCATACGGAAACTGAATTTCTACATGCTTAAAACCATGTTCACGAGCCAAAGCAAAACGCTCTAACAACGGCACTTCGGTAAAAATCATGGATAAATTAACCGCGAGCTGAGTCATGTATATCGTCCTTGAAGCAATTTACTTCTAAAGTGAAAGTCGTTAGTTTTGTTCGACATGTTGAATGATGGTGGCTAAATCTTTTTCTGCAAAACCATTGTCCTGATGGGCTTTGAGTTGCGATAAAGCAAGGCTGGCAACAGGGATGCTTAACTCAAACTCGGCGGCCAGTTGGACTGCATTATTCAGGTCTTTAGATAAAGTTTGAACTTTCCATTGCACGGGTTCGAACTGATGCGAGGCCATACGTGGAGTTAAAATCTGAAAAGGTTTTGAGTCTGCAAAACCACCTGCAAGCGCTGGTGCTAATAACGTGGTGTCTACACCTGATTTCTCGGCCAATGCGACAGCTTCTGCGATTAACGTGCTATTGGAAGCGACGATCAGCTGATTACAAATTTTGGTGGCTTGACCTGTACCTGAGTCGCCCATGCGGGTAACACGTTGAGATAAAACATTGTAAATCAGACTCAAATCTTGAATCGTTTGAGCATCACCACCGGCAAAGATGACCAAGGTGCCTTGCTCAGCGCCTGCTGTGCCCCCCGAAACAGGAGAGTCAATCCAAGTGACTTGTTTTAACTTTGCAGCATGAGCCAATTGATGGGTTTGATTTACAGAAAGACTCGAAAAATCGACAATAATTTGTCCTGCCGCTAAATGATTTTCGATGCTTGCATACACCGCGGCAATAGCAGCATCGTCTGCGAGACAAGATAAAACCACAGGATAATGGGCAATCTTGTCCAATTGAAGCGCTGTCGCGCCAATCGCAATCAACTCATCACACGCAGCGGCAGTTCTGTTCCATACCGCAACTTCAAATCCTGCCTGAATGAGACGCGTGGCCATACGGCTACCCATCAGCCCCATACCTAGAAATGCAATTTTTGTATTACGATCAAACGCCATGTGCTGTACTCAATCTATCCTGTGTGACTATTTTACTTATATTGGCGTGGTAAAAACTGAACCTCTGGGTTCTTGTCTTTTTTACGTGCCAATTGGCTGTTTTTGCCGAGCAGTAATTTAAATTGCCAGATTTTTTCTAAGCGTAAAGAGCGTTTTGGACTATGTTCCATAGCATCTAGCACTTGTTTTGCCGCTGCCAAGGCATCTGGTGAACGTTGCGATAATTCTTCGGCTAACTGCTGTGCCTGAAGCAAAGGCTGTACATTTAAATGCGTCACTAAGCCAATATCCTTGGCATATTCTGCGTCAAAAATACGTGCTGTAAGGGTTAATTCTTTGGCTAAATCCAGTCCAATCACACCTTTGAGTGAGCGGGTTAAGCCCATATCAGGGACTAAGCCCCAACGACTTTCCATAATCGACATTTGCGTTTTCGGGTGGGCAATACGGATATCGGCAGCCAAGGCAAGTTGCATGCCTGCACCAAAGCAAAAGCCTTCAAGTGCGGCAATCACCGGCACAGGAAGTTGCTGCCAAATCAGAAAGGCTTTTTGAAATAAACTTTGACCGGGTTTTAACAGTTCCCATGCAGCATAGGCACGATTTTTCGGATCATTTAGGTCAGCCAAATCAATGCCAGCACTAAATACATTGGCTTCACCGGTTAAAATGACACAGCGTAAGCTACGATCTTTTTTTAATTTTTCAGCGGTGCTGACCAATTCTTTGAGCAATGCAAAGCTCATTGCATTACGTTTTTCTGGACGGTTTAAGTAAACCGTTGCAATGCCATTATTTTTTTCTACACGTAATAAAGCCATGGTAATTACTCTTGTTGTTTCTGCGCCCGAGCATAGCATGCACCCTGACAGGATACATGACAGTGCAGTCACAACAGAAGCTGGACGGCACTGACTTTAGTCGGACTGTGCTTAATTATTTTGTTTGGCTAAGATTTGTTGAGCTGCGTGTTCAACTTGAGCCATGACATTTTTTAACTCATCAAAACGGTTCAGGGTTTCTTGGACAAAAGCGTCATCTGCTTTACGGCGTTCCTTACGTAAGGTCGATACAAACTGCTCAAAATGACCTGAAACCTCTTGGAGGGTCGGAGCGCCCACATAGCGGGTTGCGCCATAAAGCCGATGTAGCACATGCTCTAATTGTGGAAAATCTTCATCTTCGATGAGTTGAGCCATTTCATGGATTTCTTGCTCAAAGCTATCGACGAGCATTTTCAGTAAATCGACCGCAAGGTCTTCTTTATTCGCGGCCAACTGCAAGCTTTGTTGCCAATCTAAAATACTCGGCTCTAGGGCTTCAATCACTGAACTGCGCTCTAAAACCGGTACTTTCTTAAAGTTATCGGTAGTCCATTGGGTCAAGATTTGAATAATTTGATCCATTTGAATGGGCTTGGTGACATAGTCATCCATACCGCTTTGTAGGAGTTTTTGTTTTTCATCAGAGAGCGCATGTGCCGTCAAAGCGATAATTGGAAGGCGCTTATGATTTTCGAAGGTTGACTCAAGTGAACGAATAGCGCGCGTGGTATCGACACCTGACATCACAGGCATTTGAATATCCATAAAGATGAGGTCAAAAGCTGCCAAACCTTGCTCTTGGCGAGCCTGAATGATTTCGATGGCTTCTTGTCCACTCAAAGCCTTAGTGGTTTTAACATTTAACTCAGAGAGCAGGGCTTCAAGCACAATCAGGTTTGGTAAATGGTCGTCGACAGCTAAAATGTGCAGACCTTGACCATTAAATTCTTCATGCTGCTCTTGATCAAACCAAGGCTCATTACTCAATAACTGAATCAGCGCTGTACGGCTGAGTGGTTGATGCAATGGGCGAGCACGGTACTCGTTCAACATGCTTGGATCGAGCATCATTTGGTAGCCATAAACCGCTAAGTTACCGCTATAACGATGACGAATTTCTTTCAGTAAGGCTTCGGAGTCACCACTGTGATCGACGATCAACCAGGTATTTTCATTGGTTTTTAGCTGATTGAGTCGACTAAATAAATCAAGGATCGACTGCGTTTCAATATGTTCAACATCATAATTTTCTAAGTAATGACGTAGGACATTGGCGGTTGCTGGATGTGCTAAGTAGGAAACGACTTGTAGATTGCTAAATTGTGGATGCACAATTTCAATTTCTTCATCGACCACAAAGCGCGCAGTAAACCAGAAGGTTGAACCTTTTTCTGTTGGGGCACGTTCTTGGTTATCTTCAAAACCAATTTGTCCATGCATCAGGCTGACTAATTGTTTGGAGATGGCAAGACCTAAACCTGTACCACCAAATTGACGGGTCACAGATGCATCACCTTGCGAGAAAGATTCAAACAGTTTCTTACGGTCGGTACCGCTTAGGCCGATACCACTGTCTTGCACACTAAAGTGCAGCAGACATTGACCGATGTCATCATGCTCCATACGGACACGGACAATAATTTCACCATCTGGAGTGAATTTAATTGCATTTGAAATTAAGTTGGTCAAAATTTGCTTGAAGCGTAGGGCATCACCAACCACAAATTTCGGCACATTGTCCGCATAGTAGAAGGTCATATCGATGTGCTTTTGTGCTGCCAATGGTGACAACATATCCATCACATCAAAGACGGCTTCTTCTAAGTCAAATTGCGCAGTTTCAAGTTCTAATTTACCTGCATCAATTTTGGAGAAATCAAGCACGTCATTAATTAAAGCCAATAAGTGCGCAGAAGATTTACGAATCGTTTGTAGATATAAATTTTGTTCATTACTGAGGTTGCCTTGGCGCAGTAAAAGATGAATAAAACCATCAATACTGTTAAGTGGCGTGCGCAGTTCATGGGAAATATTGGCTAAGAACACCGACTTCGACTGATTGGCATGGATTGCTTGGTCACGTGCTTGACGGTAGGTAATATTTTGCACTTCTAAAGTATCAAGCGTGCGTCTTAAGTCATCTTCCGTTTGTTCGGTATGTTCACGTAGCTCTAAGAAACTGAAATGTAAGCGTTTAACCACATTGGCAATATCACGCTGTAATAAACGGAGTTCGCCAGTACTGTTAATGATCATGTGCTGATCTAGGGTGTCGGCATTTAAACGTTGTAACTGCATACGAATTTCGTACATTGGTGCAATCCAACGACGTGAATAGAAATTCAAACACAGCAAAAGTAATAAGAGCGTCAATAAACCTGTTGCAATCAACACGATTAACACGCGATAGCGGGCAATTTGCAGCGGTTGATTGTCCAGTTCAATGCTTAACCATGCCGGCGTCTGGGTTGAATCTGAAATTTTCAGGGCATAAATATGGTTGCCCTGATGTGCAATCGGTCCAATAAAAGACGCTTTACTGTCAAAAGCAGGCCAAATATCTTGATCTTGAAAGCCGATGCTCAGGCGGTTGTTGCCTTTAAGATCTAAAATTGCAGCACGAATCAAATGTTTTTCATTCAACATGCTTTGCATGGCATTACGAGCTTGATCAAACTGCCACGGATAAAGGTTGAGTAACTCTATGGCAGATTCTGACGTGGGTTGATAGCGCGTCAGGATCGCGACAGCCATTTGTTTTTGTTGTGCTTTGGCTGCATTGGAGGTTTCTGTTATTACCAACATTGCACCGACACAGGCCAAAATGGTGATCGGCACAAAAATAAGTGCAATCAACTGACCATAGGCATGATTTAAGTGTAGGCGTTTAAAAAGCTTTTTGTTGATATTTGACATGGTTTAAGCAGTTTATTCCTTATGCCCCGAATATTAGCATGGATTATTTAAAACTGATTGTGCTTTAATCACTTTCGCGAAAAAGCAAGGCAAATGGGTGCAGGCAAAGGCATTTTTTCATACAATAGGCGCACCTCGATATAGGTGTGAATAATGAGTAATACAACCCCTGATTTTCAAGCAGACGATTTTTTATTAGACCATTACGTCGGCAACACGCCGTTAGTGCGTTTACAACGTCTGGCAAGTCATACTCAAGCAACAGTATTAGCCAAGTTAGAAGGCAATAACCCAGCGGGTTCGGTCAAAGATCGCCCTGCATATAACATGATTATGCAAGCGGAAAAGCGTGGTCAGATTAAACCGGGTGATACGTTGATTGAAGCGACGAGCGGAAATACAGGGATTGCTTTAGCCATGGTTGCTGCAATGCGTGGCTATAAAATGACTTTGATCATGCCTGCAAGTTCTAGCCAAGAGCGTAAAGATGCCATGCGTGCCTACGGTGCCGAACTGATCGAATCAGAAAACATGGAAGAAGCACGTGATCTTGCCCTTCAAATGGAAAAAGACGGCAAAGGTTTAGTCCTAAACCAGTTTGGTAACCCGGACAATGTAGAAGCACATTACCTCACTACGGGTCCAGAAATTTGGAAACAAACGGGCGGTAAAATTACACATTTCGTCAGCTCTATGGGAACCACCGGGACCATTATGGGGATTTCGAAATATTTAAAAGAACAAAATCCGGATATTCAAATTGTCGGTTTACAGCCGTCTGAAGGCTCAAACATTGCTGGTATTCGCCGTTGGCCACAAGAATATCTTCCTACGATTTTTGACCCTTCACGTGTTGATCGTATTATGGATATTCCGCAAATTGAAGCGGAAAAAACGGCTCGTCGTTTAGCGCGTACAGAAGGTATCAGTGCAGGTACATCATCGGGTGGTGCGGTATGGGCTTCAGTTAAATTGGCTGAAGAAAATCCGGATGCCGTGATTGTTTGCATCGTATGTGACCGTGGTGACCGTTACTTGTCTACTGGTCTATTCTCTGTTGTTGATCCTGAATAATTACAGTGGCCGAACGGCACTGGTGAGTACTTATGCGTTTACCTGTTTTAATTTTTGATATCGAAACACTGACAGATTTGAAGTCAGGTGCGCATTTGTATGGACTGGATCTGCCTGAGGTGGATCTAGATGCTGCGCTGACTAAACTGCGTCGCCAAGAGGCGGGCACGGATTTTCAGCGTTTGGCCTTGCATGAAATTGTCTGTATCTCTGGACTATGGATTGATGAAAAGGGCATGAAGTTGTTTTCATTTAGCCGTGAAGACAATAGCGAAGCTGAAATTTTAAAAAAATTCGTTTCTATTTTTGAAAAGCGTCATCCGACCTTGGTCAGTTGGAACGGTTCACAGTTTGATTTGCCTGTGATTTTGTTCCGTGCCATGTATCACGGACTATCTGCACCAAGTTTGTTCGATCAGGGCGAGATTGATACGCAAAAGCGCTATAATAACTACCAGAATCGTTATCATCATCGTCATGTAGATTTGATGGATGTCATGGCCATGTTCCATGGTCGTCATTTTCAAAAGCTCGACGATGCAGCACATTTACTTGGTTTCCCCGGTAAACGTGGTGATGGTGGCTACCATGTGCCTGAATATGTGCGTGAACAACAGTGGATGGAACTGACCAGCTACTGTGAAGGTGATGTGCTCAATACATGGTTGATTTATTTACGCTGGCTGTTGCTGAAAGGACAGTTATTGTTAAATGATCATCAGCACTTGATTCAAAGTACGATTCAATATTTACAAACTCAGCCGCAACACGCTGACTTTTTATTGGTATGGCAGCAAACCTCGCAACGTACCGAATTCACCCAATCTGATTTCCCATCTTCCACACATTAGGTACGCATGAAACACAAAGCCAAACCCCAAAAAGCCCAACAACCCATTTATACATTTCAGGTTGAATCGCTTTCACATGAGGGGCGAGGCATAGCGCACTTTGGGACGCATCCAGATCATCCTGCAGAAAAACACGGTAAGAAAGTCTTTATCCGTTATGCCTTGCCGGGTGAAACGGTGCGTGCGCGTATTACTAATGTCGTTAAGCGTCTCGAAGAAGCAGACAGTCTGGAATTACTGAGTGAAGAGTCTGCTCTACGGGTTAAACCGGCCTGCCCACATTATGGGGTTTGTGGTGGGTGTAGCATGCAGCATATTCATCCCGACGAGCAAATTCGTTTAAAACAAGATGTTTTACAATCACATTTGCAACATTTTGCTGGGATACAACCTGATCAATGGTTAGCTCCTTTACGTTCATTGCGTGAAGACTACCGTCGCAAAGCACGTATTGGTGTGCGTTACCTACCTGCAAAAGATAAGCTTGTGGTTGGCTTTCGTGAAAGCCAGTCAAATAAACTGACTTCGATTGACCGTTGTATGGTGTTGGATCGTGAGTTTGGCTCCATCACCACACTCAAACAATTGTTACAAAGTCTGCAAGGTAAAGCAGATATTGGGCATATGGAACTGGCCATGGGAGATCAAGAAATTGCCCTCCTAATTCGTCATACGGCGGAACTTTGCGCGGAAGATGTCAACCAATTAGTAAAATTTGCGTTACATAAAGAGTGGCAACTGTACTTGCAACCTGAAGGGCCAGACAGCTTACATCGTGTGGATCATCCCGATGCACCGATGCGTCTGCACTATGGTCTAAGTGACTTTGCTGTGGAATTTGGCTTTAATCCTCAAGACTTCACGCAAGTGAATTCCACGATTAATCCGCAAATGGTGAAACTGGCATGTGAATTGCTTCAGTTACAACAGGGTGAGCGAGTTCTAGATCTGTTTTGTGGCTTAGGAAACTTTTCTTTACCACTTGCTCAATGTGTGGGTTCAACGGGTCAAGTCGTTGCAGTTGAAGGGAGTGCAGAAATGGTTCAGCGTGGTGCAGAAAATGCACAAAACAATGGCCTTTCGCAACTGAAATTTTATTCACAAGATTTAACAAAAGATTTTTCGCATCATTCTTGGGCAAAACAAGGATTTGATGCATTATTGATAGACCCACCACGTTCTGGTGCAGAAGAAATAATGCGTTATGTGCCCCAATTTGGTGCAAAAAGAATCGTTTATGTGTCATGTAATCCTGCAACACTAGCACGCGATGCTGGAATGCTGGTACAACAAGGCTACCGTTTGAAAAAAGCGGGTGTCATGGACATGTTTACCCATACAGGGCATGTCGAATCGATTGCTTTGTTCGAAAAAGAAAATCAGATAAACGATCAAAAGTTATGAAGCGTAGAAAACTAGGAGTAGGGTATGGTCACAGTACGTGAACAATTACCTGGACGTCTCAATGAGTTGTCACAGGAAACGACTGTAGAACATGCCGAGCAAGCACAGCATGATTTGGCTGAATGGCTAGAGCGTGTGAGTGGCATGTTTGACGGGGCTCCTCTAAAGCAACTCGAAGAAGTTGCACATCTGACCTTACAGAATGAACTTGAAACAACGGTCAACCATCGCTCGAATACCTTCTATACGGGTATTGAAATGGCGGATATTCTTGCTCATCTGTATGCGGATGAAGATACGTTATCAGCAGCCATGCTGTATCGAAGTGTTCGTGAAGGCGTAACCAGTTTAGAAGAAGTCCAAAGCAAATTTGGCGATCAAGTGCATGCTTTGGTGAAAGGCACGCTTGCCATGGGTAAGTTGTCTGACCTGATTGAGCAAAATAAACGTTTAGAAGATCATTTTAATAATAACCAGCGTGAACATTTGACCGGCATTTATAAAATGCTGATTTCGGTGACCGAAGATGTTCGCGTTGTATTAATCAAACTTTCTGAACGTACCTATGCATTACGTGAGTTAGCGCATTCAACCAAAGAGCGTCAAGAGCGTGTCGCACGAGAAATTTTAACCATTTACTCGCCGCTCGCGCACCGTTTAGGGATTGCACAGCTTAAGTGGGAGCTTGAAGATCTCGCTTTCCGTTATCTAGCACCTGAACGCTATAAAGAAATTGCCTCTTTACTGAATGAAAAACGTTTAGAGCGTGAACAATATATTCAGTTCGTTACAGAAAAGTTGCGTAAAGAACTATTAGATCATGGCATTGAGGCCGAGATTAATGGTCGGGTGAAACACATTTATTCGATTTATCGAAAAATGAAGAGTAAGAACCTAAGCTTTGATCAGCTTTATGACATTCGAGCGGTTCGTGTTTTGGTGGATAATGTACCTGAGTGTTATCACACACTGGGGATTGTTCATCAGATTTGGCGTCATATTCCGCATCAGTTTGATGATTATATTACCAACCCGAAAGCCAATGGTTATCGCTCACTGCACACGGCCGTGATTGCAGAGAACAAATCTTTAGAAGTGCAAATTCGTACGCATAATATGCATGAAGAAGCTGAACTCGGGGTGTGTTCGCACTTTAACTACAAAGAAGGTTCTAAAACCACAGATTATTCATTTAATCATCGCTTACATTCTTTGCGTGCCGTGCTTGAACATTATCAAGAACGAAATGATGCTAGCGCCCATAAAGAAGATGAAGATTCTGAAAACTTCGAACAAATCCAAGAGTTTGAAGATTTTGAGAAAATCTATGTGTTTAGTCGTGATGGTGATATCAAAGAATTACCACGCGGTTCCACCGTGCTCGACTTTGCCTATCATGTGCATACTGAAGTAGGCAACAAGTGCTATGCGGCACGAGTAAACCAACGTTATGTGCCTTTAACCTATACCCTCAAAACTGGGGAACAGGTTGAGATTTTAACCAAGAAAGATCGTGAGCCTAACCGAGATTGGTTGGTGAACTCGCTGGGTTATATCAAGACGGCTCGTGCACGTGATAAGTTGCGTCATTGGTTCCGTCAGCAAGACCGTAGTAAAAATTTGGAAGTGGGACGTGAGATTCTGAATAAAGAATTGTCACGTTTGGCGATTCACCCGAAAAGTATCGATTTGAATGATTACTGCAATCATTTTAATGTGAAATTGGGTGAAGATATATTGATTGGCTTGGTAAGTGGTGACATTAGCTTGCATGCTTTAATCAATCAGGTTAACCGTCATATGCACCTCGATCAGGATGAGCCTGAACTGGTGTTAAAACCAACATTGAACCCACGTGCAAGTCATACGCTTTCGGCGCATGGTATTTTGATTGATGGTTTGGACAATGTAGAACTACACATTGCTCAGTGTTGTCAGCCTGTGCATGGTGAATCGATTGCTGGTTATATCACGCTGAATCGTGGCGTAAGTATCCATAAGGTCGCATGTCCGGATTATATCCGTATGATTGGGCAAGAGCCTGAACGTGCGGTTGAAGCGGATTGGGAAATGCAGCCAACTCGTGGTCAAAGTGTGCAAATCGTGGTGGAAGCTTATGACCGTCGTGGTTTGCTTAAAGATCTGACTCAAGTGATTTTCTCAGACCAAATCAATATTCGTCAGGTGAATACCATTTCCGAGAGTGATGGTATTGCCAATATGAAGCTGTTGATTGAAGTGAAAGGCTTGGCGCAGTTGTCGAAACTGTTGGCACGTCTAGAGCAACAACCAGGCATTATTAGCGCACGTCGATTGGTACAAGGTAGCTAAAAATAAAGCTGTATAAAAAAACCCGCTGCGTGCGGGTTTTTTTATTATATTGGGGGAGAGAAATTATAAAATTGAATGCTTATGCTGCCTTCAGAGCTTTTTGAAAAGCGTCGACAGAATTTAACACGAGCGATTGACCATTGGGTGGCAACAGGCCCTTTTAAAAATGGTAAAGCCGTATGTGAACATTTTAGCTTATCAGTTCCTTTAATTTCCCAATTATTAAATAGTCATCGGCAGATTGGAGAGAAATTTGCACGTGAATTAGAGTCACAATTGGGACTCATTAAGGGAAGTTTAGATCATGAAGTTCAGTTTATAGAACAAAACAAGTGCACTGAGGAGCAAGCAAGCTTGGTCCTTTTTGAAATGCAGGTGGTTGAGACACAGGCATTTTCGTTAAAACCGATTTCAAATGATTCATCTCAATATTCAGCATTATTTAAAAACACTCAAGACCTGTATTTCATTCGCATCACAGCGTCGTATTATGCACCTATATTACAAGAGGGTTGGCTTGTGGTCTGTGACGAACGGCGAGGGGTAGAGAGATCGGATCTAGCCTGTGTATATTTGCGAAATGGCTTAAATTTAATTTTAAACGTGATACAGCAAACAGATGATACATGGCAATTTGCAAGTCTAGACCAAAAACGACAGGTAGAATTCCTGCAATCCGATATTAAAAAGTTACATCCTATTATTGCGATTTTGCCTAGCTCATTTATTTAAGGTAGTCGCATAAAAAAACCCATCCGAAGATGGGTTTTGATCTGAATTATAAGACGAAAAGCTTAAGGAATCTCTTCTTCTTCAAATTCAGGCTTCACTTGTACAATGAAGTCTTGACGGTTCAGGCCACGCCATAACGCGAAGGCTGTACCAATGTAGATTGATGAATATGTACCCACAAATACACCAACAAACATTGCAACAGAGAACCATTTCAGACCATCACCGCCTAGTACCATCATCGCCACAACAACCAGTAATAGTGTCATAGAAGTATGAATGGTACGGCGAAGTGTTTCAGTTAATGCACTGTTGACAACTTCGAGAGGTTCTGCACCGCGAATCTTACGGAAGTTTTCACGAATACGGTCAGATACAACGATGTTATCGTTGAGTGAGAAGCCGATAATCGCGAGTAGCGCAGCTAAAACTGTTAAGTCAAACGGCCACTGCATCATTGCAAAGATACCAATGGTCACCACGATATCGTGGAATAAAGACAGTACAGCGCCCATCGCAAGTTTGAACTCAAAGCGAATAGTGACATAAACCAGCATGAGCAGTAGGGCAAGACCTACAGCACCCGCAGAACGCACGTAGAGTTCATTACCGACTTGACCACCAACGACATCCACCTTATGCACTTCTGCTTTATTGCCCGGCAATTGAGCAGCAGTCGTAATGGCTTTGGTTAAGTCTTCAGCTTCAATCTCTTTTTGAACTGGCATACGAACCATCAGGTCGCGGTCAGATCCTAAAGTTTGTACTACAGGGTCTTTAAAACCAGCTTTTGTCAGCGCTGAGCTCACATCGGCAGATTTTACTGGTTGACTATAGTTCAACTCTGCTGCCACACCGCCAGTAAAGTCCAAACCGAGGTTTAGACCTTTGGTGCAAATAAAGAAGATACTTGCGAGGGTTAAGATAATCGAGATGAAGGCTGCCGGTTTGGCAATCTTCATAAACGGAATAATGTGCTCGTTGTCAGGACGGCCGTATTGTTTCGGTTGAGTATTTTCAGTCATCTTCGATCTCCTAAATGCTCAACTTCTTCAGGTTACGTTTTTTACCATAAATGATTTGTACGATGGCACGTGTCACAGTAATTGCTGTGAACATTGAGCAGACAATACCAATCATTAGGGTAACCGCGAAGCCTTTAATTGGGCCTGTACCAATGGCGAACAGAATGAAAGCAACCAGGAATGTGGTTAAGTTGGAGTCAAAGATGGTGTTATACGCACGATCATAACCCGCAACAATCGCCTGTTTCGGCGAGGCACCCCATTTAATTTCCTCTCGTATCCGCTCACAGATCAGTACGTTGGCATCGACCGCCATACCAATGGTAATCACGATACCTGCAATACCCGGCAGGGTGAGGGAAGCACCAATCCAAGACATGATGGTTAAAATCATGGCAAGGTTAACCACAAGGGCAAAGTTGGCAATCAAACCGAATACACGGAAGAAGACCACCATCCAAATCGCAACCAATAAGAAACCGATTTGAGTTGATAACACGCCTTTGTCAATGTTTTCTTGACCGAGGCTTGGACCAATCACACGTTCTTCTACGAAGTACATTGGTGCTGCCAATGCACCTGCACGTAACATCAATGCAAGTTCAGATGCTTCTTGAGGTGAATCTAGACCGGTAATACGGAACTGAGAACCCAATACGGCTTGAATCGTTGCAGCATTGATGACCACGGATTCGGTATAAGGTGTACGAACTTCAGTTTGTGTACCTGTTGCAGGATCTGCAACATAACTAATTTTTTGTTTGTTCTCGATGAACAAAACTGCCATTCGTTTGCCTACAGCATTACGAGTAGCTTCAGACATCAACTTACCGCCCGCAGTGTCCAAAGTAATGTTTACTTCAGCACCACCTGTATCTTGGCTAAAGCCTGATGACGCGTTTTGTACACGTTCACCCGTTAAGATACGGTTACGGTTAAGCAATAATTGACGACCACTGTCCAAAGATTCATAAGCAAAAGCTTCGGTACCCGGCGGTAATGAGCCTTTGGCTTGACCTGTGTATGGATCGATGTATTGATCATTTAAGTCAGAAACTAAGCGGAACTCAAGGTTTGCAGTACGACCAAGTACACGTTTTGCTTCAGCAGTATCTTGTACACCCGGTAATTCAACCACAATACGGTTGCTACCTTGAGTTTGTACTAATGCTTCCGCTACACCTAACTCGTTAATACGGTTACGTAAAGTTGTTAAGTTTTGGTTGACAGCATAAGACTGAATTTCTTGTTTACGTGTATCTGTGTAGCTTAAACGTAGTGTTGAACCTTCAGTTGTTGCAACCGCTTGTTGAGTATATTCATTGCCGTTACGACGAAGGAAATCCATAGCTGCAGAACGGTCATCATTATTTGCAAATTGCATCGTAATGGTGTTGTTGTTCAAAGATAAGCTATTGAATTTTAATTTATTGTCGCGAAGTTGGCGACGTAAGTCAGCCGCAGACGTTTCCATACGTTGTGAAATGGCTTTATCCATATCCACTTCAAGTAGGAAATGTACACCACCACGTAAATCCAGACCCAGCTTCATTGGTTTAGCACCAATTTTTTGTAGCCATTCTGGTGTAGTGGGCGCAAGGTTCAGTGCGACGACATAATTTTCACCGAGCCCACGACGCAGTGCTTCTTTCGCTTTTAATTGTTGTTCGCTCGAATCAACACGTAATAAAGCGGCATTATTGGTGAAGCTATTGTCATGGCTGGCAATATTTTCAGATTTTAAAATCTGCTCTGCTTTTTGTACGATGCTTTGGTCAATCTGGGTACCGGCTTTGGCACCTGAAATTTGAACAGCAGGTTCATCAGGATACAAACTTGGCAGGGCATATAATGTACTGATGACTAGTACCACTAGAATCAGTAGATATTTCCATGCTGGGTAACGCATTCGTTTTCTTCTTAAAATGAAAAAAGCCGTGCGGGTGCACGACTTATTTTTTGATTAAAGGTTATTTAGAGTGCCTTCAGGCAGAACTGAAATCACACTTGCGCGTTGTACTTTTACTTCTACGCCACGGTTCAGTTCAACAACTGCAAAATCACCTTCGATTTTTGTGATTTTACCCATTAAACCGCCCGCAAAAACAACTTCACTACCAACACCTAGGCTTTCAATTAGTGCACGATGTTCTTTTGCACGTTTTGATTGAGGGCGCCAGATCAAGAAGTAGAAGATTGCGACAAATACCGCAATCATCAACAGGTTTGCCATCATGCTTGGTTGCTGTGCAGCTTCACCTGCCGCGTGAGCAGTAGAAATAAAAAGGCTCATTTCATTTTCCTAAACTAAAAAAACTGGTTATCAATACTTTGATAAATAAATTGGACTTGTTCAGCAATTTACCTTGTCTTTTTCTTCAGCGCAAATGCTGAAAGAATTAATCTTGAGGACAAGGTGGCACTTCCATGCCGCGACGACGATAAAAGTCTTCAACAAACTCATCAAAAGTGCCATGATCGAGAGCATCACGCATCGCTTCAGTCAGACGTAGGTAATAACGTAAGTTATGAATAGTACCGAGCATCGAACCGAGCATTTCGCCGCATTTCTCAAGATGGAAGAGATAAGATTTGGTGAAGTTTGTACAGGTATAACAGTCGCAATGTGAGTCAAGCGGACTTTGATCATGACGATATTTGGCATTACGAATACGCACTAAACCGTCGGTCACAAAATAATGACCATTACGTGCATTTCGAGTTGGCATCACACAGTCAAACATATCGACACCGCGACGAACCGCTTCTACGATATCTTCTGGTTTACCGACACCCATCAAGTAACGTGGTTTATCCGCAGGCATTTTCTCTGGAAGATAATCCAATACTTTGATCATTTCTTCTTTTGGTTCGCCAACGGACAAGCCGCCAATCGCATAACCATCAAAATCAATTTCTTTCAGACCATTTAAAGATTCATCACGTAAATCTTCGTACATGCCGCCTTGGATAATACCAAACAGGGCATTACGGTTTTTCAGCACGTCATGATGTTGAGTTTTACAGCGTTTTGCCCAACGCAAAGAAAGCTGCAATGATTTTTGCGCTTCTTCATGTGTCGCAGGATAAGGCGTACATTCATCAAAAATCATCACGATGTCTGAATTCAGCGTGTGCTGAATATCCATCGAAATTTCAGGAGATAAAAAGACTTTAGAGCCGTCAATTGGAGAGCGGAAAGTTACGCCCTCTTCTTTAATTTTGCGCATAGCGCCAAGGCTGAAGACTTGGAAACCGCCTGAATCTGTCAAAATCGGGTTATTCCATTTCATGAATTGGTGTAAACCACCATGTTCACGAATAACATCTAGGCCTGGGCGTAGATATAAATGGAAAGTATTACCCAAAATAACTTGGGATTTAATTTCTTTAATGTCACGTGGGAGCATGCCTTTTACAGTACCGTAAGTACCGACAGGCATGAACATAGGTGTTTCAACGACACCATGTTCAAGGGTTAAACGGCCGCGACGAGCACGGCCCGATTGCGCCAATTTTTCAAACTTCATACAAGGTCCAGATCAAGGCGAAAAAACAGTTCGCTGATGGTAAGAGTGCTAAAAGTGCTCTATTTTCCTTGATTCTGCGGTTAAACGCTAGCTTTGTCGGGTGTTAAGTCTGTAAATTTATAGATCGCTTCTTGTGACAGGGCTTCATCTGAACTCTTGGCATTAAAATAAAACTGGTTAATTCGCTGCAAAATTTCTTCTTTTTCCATCGCAAATGTGCCTTTCGGGTCTGATGTCATGGCTACGATGCTGTCAATAAGCTTTTGAATATAGGGGTTCGTGGTTGCATAACTTTTTTCTAAGCTTAAAAGATAGACTTCATTGGCTACATGTAAATAGTTAAAAGGTTGTATTTCAACGATTTGAGCCAAATCAATCAGCAGGTCTTTATCATACTGAGACAGCTTCATACGTTTAGGTAAGCTGTCGAGTTTGAGCGGTTGTTTGGATTTGAGAAAATCGTCAAGTTGTGTACTTGGTATATTTAAAACCTGAGCTGAATAAATCTCTATTTCGGGCTGTGTAGGCACCGTGATAAAAAACAGAATATTGTCCAATTCAATGCCGTAGGACTGAGCCAAGTCGACTTTTGTTTGTTGTATGGCATTGAGCAAGATTGAAAGATGGTTAGTTGACTCAGACTTCATTGAGCTTTCGATCGAAGATGGATCAAGGTTTAAATAGCTCACTTCATTTACAGATGTTAGTTTAAACTGCGCCAAGTCTTGACTTAAAGACGGTAGGCTACGATAGCGCCATTTCGACACATTCCATCGATCATGCGCTGCAAGATATTGAGCAGAATCTTCATCTTCGGCAAAAATACTACGCTGCGTAGAGACAGCGATATAATCCATGGATAAATAGGAATTGAAGACCAACGTACATGCGTAAATATGGTCGTCCTGGTGCTGTTCATAGAGTTTGAAAAACGCCTGAATCAGCACATTTTTCAGTGCATTAATTTGATTTTGCATATTTTATTTTTCTTTCTAGTTTTGGAGGTGCTTGATCACCTCATCATTATTTTTTTACTTTGGTACGTTAAAGCCCGAACTTAAAAGTTCGGACGATAATCAAAATTTTGGCTGACAGCTTGATCGCGGAAAGGGCGAACCGCTTTTTTACTCAGCAATAGCGTATTAATAATATTGTTTGGAAACACTTGAATGTGGTTGTTGAACAACTCAACGTTGCGGTTAAAAATAGTAATCGCCGCACCGACATTTTCGTTTTGTTCTTCAATTTCATTCATCATTTTCAGATAAATATCATTGGCTTTGAGCTCTGGATAGTTTTCAACCACAACATTCAGGCTGCGCATTAGATCTTGATTTAAGGCTTCAATACGCTGTAATTGGCTGACATCGGTACTGTTTACGTTCAAATTCATAATGTTTTGACGGAGTTCAGTGACTTTTGCCAAAGTCCCTTGTTCAAAATTGGAATATTGCTCAACCAAAGGCTGTAATCCATCTAAAATTTTGATTTTTTGACGTTCATAGCTGGCTACATCTGACCATGCACGAATGGTTGCATTGTGATGTCGGACAATACTGTTGCGAATCATGATTGCGCCAATCACCAATGCAATGATGATTAAAACAAAGATCAAAAGCCCCATAAAATTTTATCCTCAAGATAAAAGGTCGTAATTTAAAACATTATTGAGTGAAATCTATTTTAAAAACTGCGTTAAGTCGTTTTTCAAATTTTCTAAAGCGTTTAATTTAAAGGTTCTAAGATGTCCACGCAATGCCGAAACATCCTGAATTCGTTTTGCTTTACTACTGACTTTAAATAAATCTGTAGAGCCAAGATAGCACATTATTCGGTGGCTCGGATGAAATAGCAGATCACCTTCACGGTTTTGAAAAAAATCCGCCAGTCGGAGTACAAAGCCCGGGCTGAGCAATTTAGCGATTTCCATTTGGTTCTCGCCATAAAACTTTAATTTTTGATTGGTTTGAATGTCGCTGCTGTGCCAAGGAAAACTATAGGGATAGCCAAAGTTTTTGCCTGTTGCAGATACGGCTAGTCCATGGATGCCAATATCAAAAACAAATACGCCCCACAGGTCTTTATGAATTTCTTTAACCGTGACTTCATCACCGTCTTTGTCACGTACTTTCAGTTCATTCACATAGTGATAATGAAAGACCATGACTTGATGCTGTTGCTGATTTTCATCTTCCCAAACGGTGCTCGCGAAGGTCTGAATATCATTCGAAAGGCTGCCTTGCTTAAACACGGGGAACATACGTTTAAGATTGCCAATAAATTGTAGATTATTCAGTGGCATCGAAATGTATTGAGGCTGTCGGTTAAAGGCCAGTTGGTATTTTTTTGCAATGCATTCGGTTTCTAAAAATGCAATTACATCTTCGATCGGATCATCTTTTTCATAGCTGATATACGCCCAAAACACCATGACCAATCCCGCAGCAAAGCAAAGCTGTGCCCAGCCATGATCGGGCTGAATCACAATAAACAGCATGAAGCCGATACCCAGTGCGGCTAAAGCCAGCGGCAGTAAATTTTCAAATTTGAGCGTAATGGGTGCATTCCATGGATGCAGCCCATCGAGGAGTTCTTGGTGAGTTTTTGCGTTTCGGCCGATATCCCAAAGCCGAGCGATATTCTGAAAAACCGCAGCATTCTTCTTACGACGAATATGGATGGAGTGCTTTACAGAATCGATCGGCATGGGGACTAAGTCATCGCATGATTATTGATGGTTAATATTATCAATTAACATCGCATCACCATAACTAAAGAAGCGATATTGGCTTTCGACGGCATGGTGATAGGCATTCAAAATATTGTCTCGATTAGACAACGCTGACACTAACATGAGCAGGGTAGACTCAGGTAAATGGAAGTTGGTAATTAAACGATCGACCACTTTGAACTCATAACCAGGGTAGATAAAGATTTGCGTATCACCTGTCCAGCCCTTGAGTTCGCCGCCATTGGCTTGAGCTGCACTTTCAGTCGCGCGAGTCGCTGTAGTACCGACAGCAATGACTTTATTGCCACGTGCTTTTGTCTCACGGATTAAAGCCATAGATTCTTCTGACACGTCACACCATTCGCTGTGCATGATGTGATTTTCAATGTCATTGGTACGTACGGGTAAAAATGTGCCTGCACCCACATGCAAAGTGACAAAAGTTTTATTCACGCCTTTGTCCGCCAATTTTTTGAGTAGCGCTTCATCAAAATGTAAGCTTGCTGTTGGTGCTGCAACTGAAGCCAATTTGGTCGGATCGTTAAAAACAGTTTGGTAACGTTCGGTATCAATCGCTTCTGCTTCACGGTTAAAGTAAGGCGGAATCGGTAAAGCACCGTATAAATCTAAAACTTGTAAAATAGGCTGTGAAAATTCCACAACAAATAAGTTTTCATGACGGCCTTGAACGGTCACTTTAACTTCGTCTGGACCAATAAATAATTCCGCACCTTCTTTAGGCGTATTGCTGGCTTTAATGTGGCAATGTGCGGTTTTTGGGTCAAGAATACGTTCAACCAAGACTTCAACTGCACCGCCAGTTGCTCGTTTGCCTTTCAAGCGGGCTTTCATTACTTTGGTATCGTTCAGTACCAATAAGTCACCTTCATTGAGTAAGTCTAAAATGTCAGTGAAATGATGGTCGTGGTATTCGCCATTCAGGTCGAGATGGAGCAGGCGTGATGCACTACGTGTTTCAAGCGGATAGCGGGCAATGAGTTCGTCAGGGAGATTGAAGTTAAAGTCAGAAAGTTGCATGTTAAGAAATCTGAAAAGGGGATAATGAAATTTGGCTTAGTATAAGCTTTTTTGGGTTTTAACGCTGAAATTGATGGATTATCCATCTAAAAATTCTTATACGGTTTATTTTTAATCAAATGAGAACATCATGCGTTGACAAGTTTTTGAAACAGTTTATTATACGTTTCAACACCTTCCCGAGGTGGTGAAATTGGTAGACGCGGTGGATTCAAAATCCACTATCAGAGATGATGTGTCGGTTCGAGTCCGACCCTCGGGACCAAAATTCTAAAAAACCCCAAGCTTATTAAGACTTGGGGTTTTTTATGTCTAAAAGTAATGAATTATATAAAATTCCTAGAAAATTTCCAATGATTTCACTAGCCACGTTTCAGGTGGTCACTTCGTAAAATGAGTACCTGAATTTTGTTTGGGTACTCATGGTGGAATCAGATGCTAAGCTTAAATTATTAGATCAATACAATAATCAAATGTGATTGATCGGGTGTCTTATAGGGCTTGTAGTATTTAAAAGATTTATTAACTATCTAAAGCTACTTTGATGACATCTGCAATTGTCTCAGTGTTGACACCTCTTTTTCGAGCATTCTCAGAGTGGAACCAAGTTGCTAAGTCTTTATTGCCTTTAGATGCATTGCAGCCAACACAGCACAATGCAATATTGGTTAAGGTTGTAATTCTTATATCGTTGATAATGTGTTCCCAAGACTTCTTGTTGGCTCTTTCAGTGCCAAACTTTTTGCCGCAATATACACAGCACAGGTCTCGCTCCGAGACCGCATCTTCTATGTGCTTTGGTATTCCCCATGAATTTGCCATTTTAGGTTTTCCTTATTTTATGGCTGTAGTTGGATGAAAAAGCCTACCTTTGATAGCTCACATTCATAAAATTTAGAGCAAAGTATTAAATGAAAGAGTTGTCATAATACTATAGAAATGAGGGTAAAAAAAACCAGCGCCGAAGCGCTGGTTTTTTTACATCACTAACTTACGTTAGTTTTGCATCAACTTATTGAGCAGCATCAAGAGCAGCATTCAAAGTTGCGCTTGGACGCATTACAGCATTTACTTTTGCTGTATCTACAGCGTAGTAACCACCGATGTCCGCAGCTTTACCTTGAACTTCAGCAAGTTCTGCAACGATTTTTTCTTCGTTGTCAGCAAGAGCTTGAGCAAGAGGAGCGAATTTCGCTTTAAGATCTGCATCTTCATCTTGCGCAGCAAGTTCTTCAGCCCAGTATTTAGCAAGGTAGAAGTGGCTGCCACGGTTGTCTAGTTCGCCAGTACGACGTGATGGAGACTTGTCATTGTCAAGCAATTTACCAGTCGCAGCATCAAGTGTATTTGCAAGAAGTTTAGCTTTCGCGTTGTCTTCTTTGATGCCCATTTCTTCAAGAGAAACAGCAAGTGCCAAGAACTCACCTAAAGAATCCCAACGTAAGTGGTTTTCTTCTACAAGTTGTTGTACGTGTTTAGGCGCAGAACCACCCGCACCAGTTTCGTACATGCCGCCACCAGCCATTAGAGGCACGATAGAAAGCATTTTCGCAGAAGTACCCAATTCCATAATCGGGAACAAGTCTGTTAGGTAGTCACGTAGGATGTTACCAGTTACAGAAATTGTATCTAGGCCACGAGCAACACGTTCAAGTGTATAACGCATAGCACGTACTTGAGACATGATTTGAATGTCTAAACCAGTAGTGTCGTGCTCTTTCAAGTAAGTTTGAACTTTCTTGATGAGTTCGTTTTCGTGTGGACGGTACGGGTCAAGCCAGAAGATCGCAGGCATTCCTGAGTTGCGTGCACGAGTCACAGCAAGTTTCACCCAGTCACGGATTGGAGCGTCTTTCACTTGGCACATACGCCAGATATCGCCTTCTTCCACGTTTTGTGACATCAACACTTCACCAGTTTCTAGGTCGGTGATGTTTGCAACACCCGCTTCAGCGATTTCGAAAGTTTTGTCGTGTGAGCCGTATTCTTCAGCTTTTTGCGCCATCAAACCAACATTAGGTACAGTACCCATAGTGCGTGGGTCAAAGTTACCATTCCATTTACAGAAATTGATCATTTCTTGGTAGATACGCGCGAAAGTAGATTCAGGCATTACAGCTTTACAGTCGTACTGTTTGCCGTCAGCACCCCACATTTTACCGCCACCACGGATCATTGCAGGCATAGATGCATCTACAATTACGTCATTAGGTGAGTGGAAGTTAGTGATACCTTTTGCAGAATCAACCATTGCAAGTGCAGGACGGTGTTCTTGGCAAGCGTGTAAGTCAGCAATGATTTCTTCACGAAGAGAAGTCGGAAGAGTTTCAATTTTTTCGTAAAGACCAGACATACCGTTGTTGATGTTAATACCTAACTCATCAAACAATTTGCCGTGTTTTTCGAATGCTTCTTTATAGTAAATCTTCACACAGTGACCGAAAACGATTGGGTGAGACACCTTCATCATGGTCGCTTTTACGTGTAGAGAGAACAAAATGCCTGCTTCTTTACAATCATCTAATTCTTTTTCATAGAAGTCGCAAAGTGCTTTTTTGCTCATGAACATTGAGTCGATGATTTCGCCGTCTTGAAGCGCAACTTTAGGCTTAAGAACAATAGTTTCACCAGACTTAGTGATCAATTCCATTTTTACATTGCGAGCGCGGTCTAAAGTCATAGACTTTTCGCCGTGGTAGAAGTCACCTTCGTCCATGTGAGAAACGTGAGTTTGTGACCACTGTTTCCATTCGCTCATAGAGTGCGGATGTTTCTTCGCGTAATTTTTTACTGCAGTAGGCGCACGACGGTCAGAGTTACCTTCACGAAGTACAGGATTTACAGCAGAACCTAGGCATTTGCTATAACGTGCCTTGATTTCTTTTTCTTCCTCAGTCGCTGGGTTTTCTGGATAGTTCGGAATTGCAAAACCTTTAGACTGTAATTCTTTAATGCAAGCAGTTAATTGGCCAACTGAAGCACTGATGTTCGGAAGTTTGATAATGTTTGTGCTTGGATCTTGGGTTAATTGTCCAAGCTCTGCCAAGTTATTTGGCACCTTTTGTTCTTCGCTTAGGTAGTCTGAAAATTCAGCGAGTACACGTGCTGCAACTGAGATATCGCGTTTAACGATTTCAACGCCAGCAGGTTTAGTAAAGGTTTCAATGATCGGCAGCAGAGAGTAAGTCGCCAATAATGGCGCCTCGTCGGTCAGTGTGTAGATGATAGTTGACTTTCCACCAGCCATATATAGCCCCTTGCTTTAGATTGTGTCTTTGAGGTCCGAGCTTGTGGCTCGCCTCTATGAACCGATTTGCTTAAATAAAACTATGAAAGTATCGGGGTTCATTGCTTTTCAGTCAACGCAAGATCCTGTGATGTGGTCATTTCGTAGAAAAATGATACAAAAGAAGTGCAGTTTGACGCCCAATTTTAGCGCAAAACCGAAAAGGGAAATATTGAAAGCTTGTTATTCATAGCTTAAAGCTATTGAACAATTAAATTTATATCATTTTTTTGGGGCTGATCTGTTCTTTATGGCTCGTTCAAGTTTTAGTTGTAAAGCAAAGCGTTTGATAGGTCAAACCGAATGCCTTAACTTTTAGGTGTAGATTTGGTGCGGAAGTTCGAAAATTAGTCAGGATTGGGGACTTTATTAAAGAACGACGTGAGTTTGATGCTCCGTTTGACTTTGAACGTTCGCGGAATGTTTATGCGATAACTTATATATCTGATGAATAAGGCATGGCACTTTTTCAGCTTCAGTCATTTGGGTGAATGAGTTCATGTACAGTAGAAGCATGAAACGAATCTTTAGCTCAGTTTAATAAAGTAAAAGCGAGCAGGTATGGTTTAACGCTCAAATGACACACACAACTGATAAAAACTAATAAATTAGTCTAATAGAAAAACTTAAAAATAGATTCATTTAGTGTAGCTGACTGAAACGAGCATCCTGATGAGCAATCTGGTCGTAGAATAATCATAAAACTCACTGTTTTTTGTGATGTAGTTAAAGAAAATTAAACCCAGTTTTTTAGGTCTTATGTAAGTGAATATTTCTTTTGGTCATGTTTTTAGTTTGAATAAAACGCGAAAAGTACGATTTAAAATAAACAGTTAATAAAATTTAAATTAATTTAAGTTTCTAATTTTATTGTTTTAATTTTTGTTTTACCTTTAATGTTATGTTCTTTATAGATATTTTTATTTTCTAATTGGATGAAAGTTCAATTAAATAGCGCATTCGTAAATGATGTTTGTTTTTTTGTTGGGTTTTGTTATTGAGTGTTTGGGCTATTTTTGCTATTAATCTTGAACAGAACAGTTGGTTTTTATCTTTAAGATAAACCCTGAGGAGAGCAACGGGATGGCTTTACGTTTACTGGATATTGGTACACAAACCGAATTATTAACTGCCTGTCGTTTGTCTTTATTGATGGGGGTTTATACGGACGACAACCGCATTGCAGAATTTTTAAAGTTCGCGCGTGGTATTGTGCAAGTCGATAATGCTGTCCTCGCATTTAAAAATGAACCTTATATATGGTATGCCTCAGAGCACATATTTAAGGCATTTATGGCCGAAGCTGATGATGATCGTCTAGATCAGTTTTTTGCTGAACGTTCTCGTATAGACCGCGACGCTGAAAATTACCAAGCTTACTGCGACTATATGCAGGAACTAGGTTTAGGGCATCAGCGTTTAGTCGCTTTCGATTTAAAATATGATCAAGAATCTATCGGTAAAGTGATATTATTCGATGATCAAGTCACTGCATTTGAAGCCAAACAATTAAAGATCGTTGAAGAATTTGTACAAAGTCTAGTCAACATCATTCAACTCCGTGTTGAAAATGCCGAATTAAAAGAAGCCTATGAACAGCAGTCGGCACTGAATTTTAGTAAGACTAAATTTTTCCAAATTATTGCGCATGATTTAAGAGCACCTTTTCATGGTCTACTGGGTTTTTCAGAGGTTTTGGCGCAGGAACGCAATACCTTAGATGATTCAAGTGTGCAAAATATTGCAGACTATTTATATGACACCACACAGTCGACGTATAACCTTTTAGAAAGCTTATTAAACTGGGCTATGGCAGAAGGTGGTCGCTTTGTTTATCACCCGATTAATTTTGATTTACATCAGTCTGCAAAAATCGTAAGTGATGTCTTAAATAGCTTGGCTGTGAAGAAAAATATTCGACTGATCAATGCCGTGCCTGAAGGCATTAAAGTCAATGCAGATATCAATATGATCACATCAGTGATGCAAAACTTGGTGTCAAACGCATTGAAATTTACCCATACCGATGGTAGAGGTGTGGTGACGATTTCAGCCGATCGAGATGGAGAACGGGTTGTATTCACTATTCAAGATACTGGATTGGGCATGACCCAAGCTCAGATTGATGATTTATTTCAGCAAAAACTGACGGTTAGTATTAAAGGTACGGCAGGAGAACGTGGTACGGGGTTGGGTTTAGTCCTTTGTAAACGTTTTGTGGACTTAAATCAGGGTGAAATTGTGGTGAACTCGAAAGAAGGTGAAGGCACACAATTTAAAGTCTGGTTGCCAAAGGCGACGAGTTTGCATCAAACCTTAAGTACTGAGAGTAGCAGTGCACAGAAAGATGCGACCTTAAGCGAGCTTTAAACCGCGTCTATTGGTATAAAAGCCTAAAAATACTTTTCCCTAAGCGTTATCAACTGTTATAACTAGAAAAAAATCACGCTAGGGTTTGTGAAATGAATGCGGAGCAATTGCAGAAAACATTACGTGCCAGTCAATATGCTGAACAGGTGCTCGGAATCCATCAGGCCAGTTTAGAACAAGACTATGCAATTGATCAGTTTCAAACCTCGCTCAGTACAGCACAAATTCAACATTTTGTCGCAAGCAGCCTCGCTGATATCCAAGATGAAAATAGTTGGATGCGTGCAATTCGTGTGCTGCGCGCACGTCTGATGTTTCGTTGGATTTGGCAAGATGCCAATCAACTCACCGATGTCGTCACCTTAACTCGAGAGCTTTCAGACTTTGCCGATGCGTCCATCTGTGCGGCAAAAGATTTTGCGCTGAATCCGTTGATTGCGAAATATGGCGAACCGCTAGGCTATAAGGGGAAAGTTCAAGACCTAATTGTGGTTGCCATGGGAAAACTTGGTGCACAGGAACTTAATCTTTCAAGTGATATTGATCTTATATTTGCCTTTGATGAACAAGGCGAAACCAACGGTCGAAAATGTATCGATGTACAGCAATTCTGTATTTTGTGGGGACAAAAATTAATTTACCTGCTTGACCATATTACCGCAGATGGTTTTGTCTTCCGTGTAGATATGCGTCTACGCCCATGGGGCGATGGTTCTGCCTTGGCAATCAGTCATGCGGCATTAGAAAAATATTTAAGCCAGCATGGTCGCGAATGGGAACGCTATGCCTGGATTAAGGCACGTATCGTCACGGGCGGTAAAGAAGGCGCAGAGTTACTAGAAATGACCCGACCATTCGTCTTCCGCAAATATGTCGATTACACCGCTTTCGAAGCTATGCGTGACATGAAAGCCATGATCGAACGTGAAGTGCTACGTCGTAATATCGAAGATGATATTAAACTCGGTGCAGGCGGAATTCGTGAAGTTGAGTTTATTGTTCAAGTCTTTCAGCTCATCTATGGCGGTTCAAAACTCGAGTTGCAAGACCGTCAATGTTTAGTGAGTCTGCATCATTTAGGTGAAGTTGGATTATTAGAAAATACCGCGGTTGCTGATTTAGAAGATGCGTATTTATTTTTACGTCGTATTGAACATGCGATACAAGCGCTCAATGATCAGCAAACCCAATCGTTGCCACATGAGCCTGAACCCCGCCAACGTATTTTAGATACTTTAGGTTTTGCATCTTGGGATGACTTTTTGCATGTACTCAATCAGAAGCGTGCCAAAGTCATTTACCAATTTGAGCATCTTATTAAAGAAAAAGAACCCGATCCGTTATTGGAAAGTTTTAGTCATTTAGAAGCCCAGTTGAACGATGTTCTAGATGATGATGCCAAAAATTTAATTCACGAATTTTGGTATGGGCATGCGCTGAAAAAATTACCTGCCAAAGCTGTACAGCGCTTAAAAACCTTTTGGCCACATCTCATTGAGGCGATATTACAGTCAGATAAACCTCAGGTAGCCTTACTACGTCTCATGCCTTTGGTGGAGTCGGTGCTGCGCCGTACGGTCTATTTGGTGATGCTGATTGAGAGCAAAGGAGCATTACAACGATTAGTGAAAATGGCAACAGTGAGTCCTTGGATCTGCGAAGAATTGACGCATTATCCCGTGCTGTTGGACGAGTTTTTGTCGATGGATTTTGAGCTGCCAAAGCGTAAAGATTTAGAAGACTCTCTACGTCAACAACTGCTTCGAATTGAAATTGATCAAGTTGAAGATCAAATGCGTGTTCTTAGATTGTTTAAAAAATCCAATGTCTTAGCGGTTGCTGCTAGTGATGTTTTGGCAGAAAGTCCGTTGATGAAAGTATCGGATGCATTGACCGATATTGCAGAAGTGTCGGTGAATGCAACCTTGCATTTGGCATATCAAATTGTTGCCAAAAAACATGGCTATCCAATCGATGCAGAAGGGCAGCGTTGTTCGATTGATCACACGGCTTTCGCGGTAATTGGCTATGGCAAGGTGGGTGGCATCGAGCTGGGTTATGGTTCGGACTTGGATTTGGTGTTTATTCACTATATGGACGAACAAGCGGATACCGATGGACAGAAACCAATTAGTGGCTTTGAATTTGCCATGCGGGTGGCACAAAAATTTATGTCCTTAATGACCACGCAAACCCTAGATGGTCGAGTGTATGAAGTGGACACACGTTTACGACCTTCGGGAGAGGCGGGGTTATTGGTGACCAGCTTAAAAGCTTTTGAGCAATATCAACATAAAAATGCTTGGGTCTGGGAGCATCAAGCTTTGGTACGTGCCAGAACCATTGCAGGCGAGCACAGTTTACGGATTGAAATTGAAAACTTGCGCTGCAATATTTTGACGCAGCCACGAGATGAGAACAATGTTCGTGCAGAAGTGCTCAAAATGCGCCAAAAAATGAAAGACCATCTAGGTTCTTCTAAAGAGCAGCAAAAAGATGGAATTTTTCATTTAAAACAAGATGCAGGTGGTATCGTTGACATCGAATTTATGGCACAGTATGCAGTATTAGCATGGAGTGGGTCGAATCCCGATCTCGCCCATTACTCTGACAACGTACGAATCCTTGAGGATGCCGCAAGAACGGATTGCTTATCCAGCGCCGATGCGACAGCATTGATTCAAGCTTATCTCCGTGAACGAGCCGAGAGCCACCGTTTAGCACTTGCGAATCAATCCATGCAAGTTTCAGCTGACGATTGGCACGATACCCGAGTGGTCGTTTGCAAGCTATGGCAAAGATTAATTGATCCAACTGCAACGTTTGCATTGGATAAAAATGACTGTGTATAAAAATTTGGAGTGTGTGCCATGAACTTGGCTGATCGTGATGGTTTTATTTGGCAAGATGGACAATTGGTTGACTGGCGTGAGGCGAAAACTCACGTATTAACACATACATTGCATTACAGCATGGGTGTGTTTGAAGGCGTCCGTGCTTATGAAACTCCGAATGGAACGGCTATTTTCCGTTTAAAAGAACACACTAAGCGTTTATTAAATTCTGCAAAAATTTATCAAATGAAAGTCCCATTTGATCATGCAGCATTAGAACAAGCTCAAATTGATGTGGTTCGTGAAAACAAATTGGCTTCTTGCTACCTACGTCCAATTATTTTTATTGGTTCAGAAAAATTAGGTATTGCAGCAACTGACAATACAATTCATGCCGTTGTTGCTGCATGGAGCTGGGGTGCTTACCTTGGTGATGAAGCGATGGCGAAGGGTATTCGTGTTAAAACGTCTTCATTTACGCACCATCATCCAAACGTGACCATGTGTAAAGCAAAAGCATCTGGTAACTATACTTTGTCCATTCTTGCACACCAAGAAGTGGCACATGCTGGCTATGACGAAGCAATGCTACTCGACCCACAAGGTTATGTATGTCAAGGTTCAGGCGAAAACGTATTCTTAGTTCGTGATGGCGTGATTCATACACCTGACATCGCGGGTGGCGCACTTGATGGTATTACCCGTCAAACCATTATTACGATTGCGAAAGACCTTGGTTTTGAAGTGGTTGAACGTCGTATTACACGTGACGAATTCTATATCGCTGATGAAGCATTCTTCACAGGTACTGCTGCTGAAGTGACGCCAATCCGTGAATATGATGACCGTCAAATTGGTGAAGGTTGTCGTGGTCCAATCACTGAGCAAATCCAAACTGCATTCTTTAATGCGGTTCAGGGTAAAGACCCTAAATATGCGCACTGGTTAACTTACGTAAAATAAGCTGATCGGTTAAGATGAAAAGGCGAAACTAAGTTTCGCCTTTTTTATTGGCTTGAAGATATTGAATTTTTTGGAACGAGACTATGCATATTGTTTATGTCAGTGATGGTAAAGCAGGACATCGCTCACAGGCTCTAGGTTTATTTAAGGCCATGCAGCGCCAATCTCAGGAAGCAGTCACATTTCAAGAAATTTCAATTGATGATTTGCCTATAGCGACACTTATTTCTGCACTGTTTAGCCATCAAGTTCATGCCGTAGAACACGTGCCAACCTATATTTTTGGCGTCGGCAGCCATACGCATTTTCGAGTATGGCTGTTAGGCAAAGTGTATAACAAAGCCAAAACCATTATTTTAATGAAGCCCAGCTTGCCGTTTGCATGGTTTGATTATGCAGTAATTCCACAGCACGATGGTATTCAGGCATCAAATAAAGTACTGACCACACAGGGTGCGTTAAATCCTATTGTGAATGAGGAGCGACATCAGCATGGTCGAATCCTGATCGCTTTGGGTGGCTCTTCAAAACGCCATCAGTGGAATGCAGCTAAAGTACTTCATGCAATTGAACAGATAGTCGAGCAGAATCCAAATTCACAAATCATTTTGACCACTTCACGGCGCACACCACAAGCGTTTTTAGCAGAATTAAAACAGTTAAAGAATATTGAAAAAGTACAGATTTTCCCAGTTGAAGTCACTCCGCAAGGTTGGATTTTCGAAGAAATGCAAAAAGCTGAAGCGGTTTGGGTAACTGAAGATAGTGTTTCAATGATTTACGAGGCTCTCACCGCGGGTTGTAAAGTCGGGGTGATTGAAGTGGATCGACTCAGACATGATCGAATTACAACATCTGTCGATCACCTTTTTCATCAACAGTATATTACTCATTTTACTGCCTTGTCTAAGTTAGCTCAACCACAATATTTTGCTGAAGCAACTCGAGTTGCAGTTGAAATATTTAAATAATGAACAGATTCTTTAATATAAACATCTAGATAAATTAAGATACTAAAATGCAGTGACTAACGCTTACGCTTTTTTTGAACAATATCAATAAAATAAATGATGGAAAAAAAGCCGTAACTTAAGTACAGTGGCGTTCAAAATTTGTATCTAAGGAAAATAGCAGCAAGTCCTGATACAAGAACATTATCGGAGATAGGAATGACATTGCTTCTACATAAAAAGAGTGTAATTCACTTTTTTTATACATTTTTTTTAGTGCTTTTTTTGGGGGGGCAGAATACTTTTTAACAAAGAATGGCGTAGTAAGTATTGAGTTCTCAAAATATGTTGAAAGTTACATATTAGTTTTCATTTTATTTTATCTCAGTTTATTATCTGGGTATAAAACTTTTTCCTTAATTGTAACTAACTTTATTATTTACATTATTGGTTCCAATATTGTTTTTTTGACCTATTTTGGCCGTTTATTAATGCCTTATGATATTAGATTTCTTTCATAAGTCATTTTTCACTCAGCTCCAAGTTATAAATTCCAGCAATTAGATTGAATCTTAATGCTAGTCTTTTGCCTCGATTGCGATATCGCTCAGCAAGAATTTTGAAGGTTTTCAAACTGCCAAATACATGCTCAATTCCAATTCTTCTTTTATTGATTTCCTGATTATAGATTTTTAGTTCGG
>NZ_VPAO01000071.1:0-6455 GCF_013419235.1 Acinetobacter sp. YH12098 | reverse complement strand
TGTTCCATTTTAGAGATTTGTTTAAGATAAGATATAACTCATTGAGATGTGTCATAGTATTCGTCGTTAGAAAACAATTATTGTGACATTATTTCAATGAGTTATCTATTTTTGTCGTGTACAGAGATTATTATAGAAGCCCCCATGAATAAATCGCTCATCATTTTCGGCATCGTCAACATAACCTCGGACAGTTTCTCCGATGGAGGCCGGTATCTGGCGCCAGACGCAGCCATTGCGCAGGCGCGTAAGCTGATGGCCGAGGGGGCAGATGTGATCGACCTCGGTCCGGCATCCAGCAATCCCGACGCCGCGCCTGTTTCGTCCGACACAGAAATCGCGCGTATCGCGCCGGTGCTGGACGCGCTCAAGGCAGATGGCATTCCCGTCTCGCTCGACAGTTATCAACCCGCGACGCAAGCCTATGCCTTGTCGCGTGGTGTGGCCTATCTCAATGATATTCGCGGTTTTCCAGACGCTGCGTTCTATCCGCAATTGGCGAAATCATCTGCCAAACTCGTCGTTATGCATTCGGTGCAAGACGGGCAGGCAGATCGGCGCGAGGCACCCGCTGGCGACATCATGGATCACATTGCGGCGTTCTTTGACGCGCGCATCGCGGCGCTGACGGGTGCCGGTATCAAACGCAACCGCCTTGTCCTTGATCCCGGCATGGGGTTTTTTCTGGGGGCTGCTCCCGAAACCTCGCTCTCGGTGCTGGCGCGGTTCGATGAATTGCGGCTGCGCTTCGATTTGCCGGTGCTTCTGTCTGTTTCGCGCAAATCCTTTCTGCGCGCGCTCACAGGCCGTGGTCCGGGGGATGTCGGGGCCGCGACACTCGCTGCAGAGCTTGCCGCCGCCGCAGGTGGAGCTGACTTCATCCGCACACACGAGCCGCGCCCCTTGCGCGACGGGCTGGCGGTATTGGCGGCGCTGAAAGAAACCGCAAGAATTCGTTAACTGCACATTCGGGATATTTCTCTATATTCGCGGTTCAGCAGGCATGTCCCCTTTGAGGGCGACCCGACGACAGGATAATCGACCTTATGGTGCGCAAATATTTCGGCACAGACGGTATTCGTGGCAAAGCCAACGAAGGCGCGATGACGGCGGAAACCGCCTTGCGCGTCGGCATGGCGGCTGGCCGTGTCTTTCGTCGCGGTGACCACCGCCATCGTGTCGTGATCGGCAAGGATACGCGCCTGTCGGGCTATATGCTTGAACCCGCGCTCACAGCCGGTTTCACCTCGATGGGCATGGACGTATTCCTTTTTGGCCCGCTGCCGACAACGTATAGGAAGAATAAACGCCCTTTTCACCCAAGTCCAACAGCTTTGGACCGCAGTTGACTCTTTCGACACCCCTGCGATGCAACCCAATCCGGCTGACGGGGAGCCAGCAACGCTGAAAATTTACCCTCCTCTTTCCCACTAGCGGCTCCTTTTCCGACAACCAGCACGGCGGATCCCTGCCGCGGCGCTGTGAACGCAGCATTTTGATTGGTATCGTTGGCCTTCAGGCTCGTCAGTCAAACAGACCCAGGAGCAGCTCAGCCGGTGGCGCCCGGCTTTCGGGTAACGCCCTGGTCCCGCTGGTTTCGGCTTTGTGCTTCAGGTGATCAAGGATCTGCTTGATCACTATAGGGTCTTCAATGCAGGACTGTATTTACATAAAGCAAGCGCCTTACCCGCTTGTGTTTTGATTTTTTTTGAAACAAATTGTCTTAAGGTTTCTGTGTCCTTAGTGCAATCCATAACTTGCATGTTTTCAATAAGGTCTGCCTCCCAAAGAATCTGAAAATCTTTTCCATCTATTTTTTCAGGCGTATGATGGTTTCCAACTATATAACATACTCTTTCAATTACGAATGGTTCATAATTATGTTCATTTAATATATTTCTTGCAATTGGTACTCCTTCCTGCTCTTGGAGATGTCCCTCCATTGATCCATATTTGCGTAATGCTTCCACAGAACCTATGTCGTGTAAAACAGCACTTAACTCTATAATACAACCAGTCTGACTGTCTACATTTTCTCTTTCAATAATCGTCCGTGTATTTTCTAACACCTTCATTGTGTGATCGACGCCATATGGTACAGTTCTGAAAATATTTTTCATCTCTTTGATTACTTGGTCTAATTTCTCTGATTCTCCTATGTCCTTATATTTCATATCACATTATTTTCTGCTAAGGTCTCAAGAATAAAAAAATCAGGCAATGAACCTATGTTAAGTAATCTTTTTGGTGGCTTTGGTTGATATTGGTTGAAAAGCACAATGACCAAGATGTTAATCCTGGTCTTTGGTTTTTAAGAAAACAAAATTGTATTTTCTTTTCGCTGTATCTCCGAGATGATATGATTTAATGAAGATACCATTTCGTATTTAGTTTACAATATTTCCTTTTATAAAAGAAAATTGCGTAGTATGATTATTAAAAAACACCAAAAGATGTTATTCAAAGAACACATTGATATTAGCTTCAATCTCTAAACCGTTGATTTGGAAATACATAATACCCTATTTGTTCATTCTTTTGTTATTTGTTGTATGTTGCGTTATTCCATCAATAATTTTATTCCAATCTTCGAAATGTAGTTCGTGTCCGGTTCCATCAAGCGTTATTAGTTTTGAGCCGTTTATCTTTTCAAGTAAAACTGCTGAATTCTTAAAATGCCATATTTTATCGTCCGTTCCGTGTACAATTAAGGTTGGTTGATTGATTTCGCTCAATCTGTTCCAGTATTCTTCACCACCTTGCAGTGCCGCATGATTGAACATACTTATATAGTTATTAGCTCTTTTAAATTCGGCTCTAATCAGTTTTTCACTTCTTTGTTTGTCAAATTGTTTCCTGCCGCTCATCAATTCAGCACCTTGAATTAAATAATTTGCCACACTGTCTTCATTTGTCCAATCTACGGTTTCAGCTTTTCCGTGAAAATCTAAAATACGCGTATCCATTTCAGGAATTGTGGGGTCTGAGTCGCCCCAAGGACCTGATGAGATTAGTGTTATTGAACTTACCCTGTCGGCATATTTTATTGATGCTATTTGAGAAATCAGTCCGCCCAGTGAAATTCCCACAAAATTGGCTTTGACTATTTTATAGCCGTCCAAAATTGAAATAGCATCATGGGTTAAGTCAACAATATCATAGGGGGTTGAACCCGGTTCGTAATTAGTAGATTTTCCTACGTCCCTATTGTCGTAGCGAATAACAAAAAATCCCTTTTCAGATAGTTTCTGGCAAAATTCAGCATCCCAATACAACATGGATACCGTTGCTCCCGCAATCAAGAGTATTGCCGGATCTTTTTCACATCCAAAACTTTCGGTAAAAAGTCTTATTCCGTTTTTTTTAACTATTTTCTCTTTCATTTCCTCGCCTTTCTGTTTTATAGATTCATTAGTTTTTGGAAAGAAAAGTCGAGGCTGAACATTTCCGTTTCGTTTATTATTGATTCTGCCTGTGCTTCTCTTCCATAAGCAAACATTTGCTGTTCATAATTTTCAATAGCCTCTTCAATGCTGTTAAATTTCCCATTGGTCAGATTATCCGACAATATCAAGGCATCCATCAACCCACTGTTTACGCCTTGTCCTGCAAAAGGAGGCATCAAATGAGCAGCATCTCCAATCATCGTTATGGGTAATGGACGCTTACTTTTCCAAGACTTATCTAAGGGAAATAGATTTAAAACCTTTGAAAGTAAGTGTATTAAAGGAGATTTTAAAAGATTACAACTCTTATTCAAATAAAAATTTACTTGATTTTTATTTGCTAAGTGGTGGAGTTGCAAAATATATAGAACTATTTATCTTAAACAGTAGTTTTGATTTAAAATCTATGATAGATACAATTATTGATCCAAACTCAATATTTTTGGAAGAGGGAAAAAATAGACTTATTGAAGAGTTTGGAAAAGAGTATGGAACATATTTTTCTATTTTAGCTTTAATCTCTGATTCAAAAACATCAAGAAGTGAAATAGAATCAATTTTGGAAAGAAATATTTCAGGACATTTATCACGACTTGAAAATGACTATAACATCATAAAATCAATTAAACCAATAAATGCTAAACCAAACTCAAAAGTACAAAAATATGAGATAGTTGATAATTTTTTATCCTTTTGGTTTAGATTTATTTTTAAATACCAATCACTAATCGAAGCTGAAAATTTCGATAGATTAAAAGAGATTATCTATAGAGATATCTCAACTTTTCAAGGAAAATTCCTTGAAAAACTTTTTGTGGAACTCTTAAAAGAGAAACAAACTTTCACTTCTATTGGCTCATATTGGGAGAGAAATAATCAAAATGAGATAGATATAGTTGCTATCGATGATATTGATAAGAAACTTCTAATTTGTGAAGTAAAACTAAATGAAAAACGGATAAACTATCAGGCTTTAGTTTTGAAATCTCAAAAATTAATTCAAGAGTATAAAGATTATGAGATAGAGTATAGGCTTTTATCGATAAAAGATATTTAAAATTAGAAAAACAGATAATAGCTGGTGCTAGAGTGGTTGCTAGGGTAATTACTCTAATTTCAAGTTGGTGCAAGTGGTTTTTGCAAACTTTGTATAAAGCCTTAATCGATATAAAAGTTAAGTTTGATTATATATAATTGTTGAATAATTTAAAAGGAGTACAAAATGAAAAAAGTTTTAATTTTAAATGGACACCAATATTATGAAAATGTTGCAAAAGGTGAATTAACTGAAAAGATTTTAGAAAAAGCGACACAATTTTTCAAAGAAAATAACTTTCTTATAAAATATACAAATATAGATAAGGGTTACGATATAAAAGAGGAGTGTGAGAAGTTTGAGTGGGCTGATTATGTGTTGTTTCAATATCCTGTTTATTGGATGGGTGTTCCTTGGATTACAAAAAAATATTTCGATGAGACTTTTACTCAAGGAAGACACTATGCAAACGACGGAAGAAGCAAAAACGATGATAGCAAAACTTATGGAAGTGGTGGATTACTAAAAGGCAAAAAATATATGCTAAGCTTGACATATAATTGTCCAAAAAGTGAGTTTAACAATCCTGATGGTTTTTTTGATGGATTATCACTAGATGAAGCAAATGTTGCTACTCATAAAACTTTTCAATTTGTTGGATTAGAACCTTTAAAACTTACTCTATGCATGATATTTTTAAAGGAGATTTGGATTTAAATAAAGAGTTAGCTAAATTTGAAGATACTTTAAGAGAGAATTTTAAGTTTAGTGTATATATAATTTGATATATTTAATTTAAGGAGCTATAATGAGTTTATTATTAAACAAAGGTAAAATAGGTGATTTGGAACTAAAAAATAGAGTTGTAATGCCACCTATGTGTATGTATAAAAGTGATAATAGTGGAGAATTAAAAGATTTCCATATGTTTCACTATACTTCAAGAGCAATGGCTGATGTTGGTTTAATTATTGTTGAACCAGCATCAGTTGAGCCAAAAGGAAGAGTTTCATCTTTTGAATTAGGACTTTGGGATGATTCTTTAATTGAAAATCATAAAAAAATGAATGAGAAGTTACACTTATTTGGAGCAAAAAGTTCTATACAATTAGCTCATGCAGGAAGAAAATCTGAAGTTGTTGATGATATTTGTGTAGCTCCAAGCTCAATTGCTTTTAGTCAAAAATCACCATATAAAGTTCCAAAAGCGTTAAGTCTTGAAGAGATAACAAAAATAAAAGAGTTGTTTGTAAATGCTGCAATTAGAGCCGAAAAAGCAAATTATGATTCAGTAGAACTTCACGCTGCTCATGGATATTTGTTGTGTGAATTTTTATCACCTTTAACAAATAAAAGAGATGATATTTATGGTGGAAGTTTAGAAAATAGGTGTAGATTAGTAATTGAAACTGCAAAAGAGATAAAAAATAGGGTAAAATTACCCCTTATTGTTAGAATTAGTGCTGATGAATGGATGCAAAATGGATGGAATATAGAAGACTCTATTTATTTATGTAAAGAGTTAGAAAAAGTTGGAGTTGATTGTATTCATGTTTCAAGTGGTGGAAATATAGAAAATCCAGATAAGATACCAAAAATTGAACCATTTTATCAAGCTAATTGGGCAAAAGAGATTAAAAAAAGTGTAGATATTCCTGTTATTGCTGTTGGTTTAATAACAACAGCAAAAGAGGGTGAATATCTTCTTGAAAATAGTTTTTGTGATTTTGTTGCATATGGAAGAGAGTTGCTTAAAAATCCAAATCTTGTATTTTATGCTGCAAATGAACTAAACGAAAAAGAGAAAATTAATAGCTCTTATGCAAGAGCATTTTTAAAATAATATTCTCTGTACACGACAAAAATAGATAACTCATTGAAATAATGTCACAATAATTGTTTTCTAACGACGAATACTATGACACATCTCAATGAGTTATATCTTATCTTAAACAAATCTCTAAAATGGAACA
>NZ_VPAO01000070.1:0-6533 GCF_013419235.1 Acinetobacter sp. YH12098 | reverse complement strand
AAAAAGAGATCCGATTGCATTTGAACAAGCAACACAGCAGATTGAAAAATTACGAGAGCAAGCGGCACGTGGTGAAATTATATTAGGTTATGTTGATGAAACAGGGTTTTCATCTACACCTGATAACCGCTATGCATGGACAAAGATAGGTGATGTTCATGCGGTTGATGCAATAAGATTAAAACGAGTTAATGTCATGGGGTGTTTGCTTTCAACGGGGGAACTGGTGACAAGTTGTTTACAAGAGTCAGTTACAAGCACTTGGTTTTATGCCTATTTAACTGGAATAGCTCAACAAGTAAAACAGACTTATAACCTTCCATTGGTTCTTATTGTTGATAATGCCTCGATTCATAGAAGTAAAAAGATGGCTGATTACAGAGAGCTACTTAAAAGTAACTTTTCGACGAATTTGTATTTTATTCCAGCTTATAGCCCTGAGTTAAATCGAATCGAGATGGTATGGAAGCAGATGAAATATTATTGGCGAGATTTTCAAGTCATGACAGCTGATAAAATAGAGCAATGGGTGGAGAGAGTATCAAACCAATTCGGAAAAGAATACATGTTTACTTTTTAATGACAGCTTATGTGGTTGATTCCATTAATAGTCCTTGGATTTTTTTTATTCACTGGTATTAAAATTCATCAGAAGAATATTAGTAAAATATCTAGATATTAACAGCCTAAAAATATTATCTAGCCCTATGCAAAGATATGCATAGGGTTATTACTTATTTAGAAATTAACGTAGTATCATTTTTTTTGGGAGTTTCAAAAGAGATTTTTTCAAAAATTATTAAACTAAAGATTAAGACTCCGATTAAGCCAATTAGTCCCATAATTAAGAAAGTTGCTCTAAATATCAAGCCATAAGTCAAAATTTTACTTAAATATTTTTTTCCCATATTAGCTCTAATAAGATTACTTTCTTCATTACAAAATATTCCAATATCAATTGAAGAATTTCTTTCTAATCTTTTAAAGACTTCTTCAGATTGTTTGATTAAAAAAGATGTTCTTTGATCTAGCTTCCAGAAAACAAATGCCGTAATACTTAAGAAAATGGATAAAAATATTCCTATGTAAGCAAAGGTACTTGAGGACTGAATGGAAACACCTATAGCGGTTCCTAATCCAGCAATGATAAAAAGAAAATAATTGAACATTGTTATTCTTTGGTTGGAATGTAATTCAAAGTACTTCCAGGCATGTTCAACAGCTTGTTCAGAATTAATCCTATTTGTCATATTAATATTACCCAATTGAAAATTATATGAATTATATAATTTATTCAATTGAATAAACTAATCTAAATAATTCTGCTTGATACTTTGCATCGTGCAAAGCATTATGATCTCCTTGTAAAGTAGGATGTACATATTTATCTATTGAACTTGACTTTGTATCGTACCAGCTACATTTTGTGGCTCCCATAAAAAGAGCTTTGATATCTATAGCTGATATACCAAAAGGATTTCTATTTAAATATTTTAGAAAATAAAAATTTATAAAAGACCAATCGAAAGGCGCATTAAGTCCTACAAATATAGGTCTAGAGTCCTCTGGTAAATACTTGAGTATCCAACTTTCAAATTGAGACATTGCTTCTATGGGGGGAATACCTTTCTTTCGTGCTTGGTCTAAAGTTATTCCTGACACTTTTAAAGCTTCTTCAATTGCTTGATCACTGATTGGTTGGAGCATTATTGTAAATTCTATATCAGGGTTATATACGAAACATGCTCCTATAGTCAGCATACTGTGTTCACCTACTATAGGACCTGCTGTTTCAATGTCTACAGAAATATAAACCTCTTTTTTATACATTCTTATGCTCCTTCCAATTAGAATTATGTTATCCAGCCATTATAGGTGAAGGCTTTAGCTTACTAAGAGCCTGATGGAAGTGTGAGATTTTTAATTCTGAATCAGGAAAAGCTAAAGAAACTGCCGTTGGATATAACCGTGTACGAATATCTGAATAAGTCCAACCTGGTTCTGCTCCGTGAGGAGCAGTTGCACTTACTAATTCGGCAATTTCATCTTCCGAAAAATCGATGTCAGACAAATCTTTAGTAAAAAGCTCATGTCGTTCTTCATTAGATGGGCGAACAAACTCTTCTACAATGGAAGCTCTACGCAAAACAGCTGCATCTAAAGCAGCTAATCGATTAGTACATAAAATTGCAAAGATACGGCCACCATGTTTTCTTAAATCATCTATTGCTTGAATTAAAGTATTCACACCAACTTTATCTTCATGATGACTATTTTCTTGACTTCGAGATGCTCCAAGCGAATCACCTTCATCAATAATAAGAAAAGCTCGACCATTTCCATGTCCAATAGACCGAGTGATTTCATCGAATGCTTGTGCAATGAGAGTACCCATTTCACCAACTTTACCAGTTCCTCTGACTTTATTACTAAGCTTAAATAGCAAAGCATCTTCTATTTTCGCATCACGAGCTAATCTATTAACAATTGCTTCAGCATTTGCAGTTTTTCCAGTACCTACATCACCATGAAAAATAGCTAAAGGATATTGATCGACAAGAAGATCAATAACCGCTAGTTTTTTCCCATGTTTTTGTTTACTCCATTGTTCTAACTCATCAGCCTGAAGCAAAAGTTGTACTTGTTTCTTAATACGGGAATATCTAGATTCAAAACCGAGTAATTTGTCAGCTAAATCATCAAATTGTTTAATTGGTAAATCTGTCTTAACTTCAAAAACTGTTGATTTACTCATGAGTAGTCGCTCCTATTAGCTCCATAACCATTACTGCTATAACCTCGCTCCCCTGATGCAGAAAGGCTACTGTGAGTGGTACTTTCTGTTGTTGAGACCCAAGTTATTTCCAATGGTAATTTGGAAGCTTTTTCTGATTCATTACGATATTTATCGGTATGTGACAATATAATTCTAATTCGTCCATCTGGTGTGTGGGGCCACATTACTCCGCCAGGTCTTTCAGTACCAGATGCACCTTCAGTTTGAAATATGTACTTAATAGCTCTAACTTCTGAACCATAGGAAGATATCAAAGTTACATCAACTTTAGATAAATATTCATTTTTTGCTAATAGTTCAATATCATGGGCATATTCTTTCGCTTTATCTTCAGTCATCGCTCTTGTGCTACTAGCGATCATAATTAAATCTGCTTTAATACTACGTACAACTTTTTCAACATCAGCTACAGTGTAAGTACTCGAATAAGTACTTGAGTATGATGAACTCATGCTTTAATCCTTAATTTTAAATTTATTACCGAATATTTCTTTCCAAATGTCGTTATCATCTTCTACTGATGCATAATTTGCAGTTTCCCAAGCTTGTAAGGCTATTTTGACGATTTGTTCTTTCTCTTCTATAGTTATTCGAGACGCTACATTATTTTCATGGTTAGCAGGATCAATAATTACAACAGGATCTGAAAAATATTTCTGCACCTTAGCCGAGTTCTCAGGGAAATCAATACGCTCATTTAATTCACTTTGAGCTATAAATCCTAAAAATTCTCTAAAACGTTGTTCAATATTTTGTGTTGGTCCATCACGATCTTGTAAATAAGCTAGTATCAACTCTAGATGAAAAGATTTAAGGCCCGGAGGGCACGCAAAATTTTTCCATCGTTTTGCCATACGCACTAAAGTGCGGTAATGCTTATCTGAATTTTTTCTATCACGAATAAATTGAATATGACAAGGAGCACAAGTTAGGTTTTTTTCTTTAGTTTTTAGATCATATTGCCAACCATGGTTTGGTTCTTGGGCATCTTGAATTACAGGAACTACATCTACACTCAGCCCACTTTTGACAAAAGTTACTGTAGCTGCTCTCCGTTGAATCTCAAAATCTTCAACAGCTTTAGTTGGATAAATTTTTGTGAGTAACGTGTAAATTAAGTCATTAAGATTGTCTAATGTCGAATCATCTACATTTTTATTACTGATATAAAATACAATATCTACATCGATAGGATCATCTACAGTTTTCTTCAAAATTGTATACTTTGCAAAAGAACCGGCTTTAACTACTTTTGCTATTTTTAAGTCAGAGTTTGAAGTGATATGTTTGCGTAACTCTGTTATTAAATTATCCACTTGTGCATGATATTCTGTACGTTTTTCTGAAGGTAAACGAAGTACATTACCATCATAATATTGAAGATCTGAATTTGTAAGTGACATTCTGATGTGTTTCCCCAAGTTAGTTATTAAGTGTTAAGCCATGAGTAATATAATCTGCTGTTACTGCAGCAGCTGCTTTTGCGGCTAAGTCATGAAAGCGATTGTCTTTTGTGGAATCACCAAAGTCACTAATTCCTCTAATCATTAACACGGGTTTTTTATGTAAAGCACAAGCCGCAAATACTCCTGCACCCTCCATTTCAGCAACTTCAATTTTTCCATTAAGTTCTTTTAAGGCTTTAAATTTTTCAGGATCTCGAAGAAGCTTCTCACCACTTCCAATAGTGACTGTTTTAGGCATAACACTTTTAGTTACTGGGCCAATTTCAATACTATCTGGAAGTATGATTTCTAAGGCTTCATAGCTCTTTATTAAGCGACTTTCTAAAGAACTTTTGTTAGATAAATATGTGCTAACATCCTGTCTAACTTTAAGATCTAACACTGTGCTTTTAGGCCGGTGTTCTGTAGCGCCACCTTCAATGAGAGCTGCTCCTTCGTATGCAACGACTTGTTCAGATAAAACAACTTCGCCTAAAGCACATTTTTCGCGCATTCCCGCAGCAATACCTAACATGATTACATTTTTAGGTTGTAATTCAATTAGTAATGTGGTGGTGATTGAAGAAGCATCTACATTTCCAGCGCTAGAAAAACATGCTATTGCGCAATTAGCCCGTATACCATCATTGCGAATTATTTCTGTTTTCCATACATGGAGACCCGTACTTGTAACTATAGGCTGTACACCTTCATTAATATTTAATGCTTGCCTTGCAGCTGATAATTCAATTGGTAAAGCTGTCAAGACTAATACATCTGGCGGAAGAGCTGCGTGTCTAGCTTGTTCCTCTTTATAAAAGATCGTAATAATTCTCTTTGCAATTTGAGAAAATTCTAATACAGGTTCTTCTAAAGAGAGTGCTGAAATACTTTTTACCACAGTAGAACCGGTATTTTGCAAATAAGTTTGAGGAGTGTCTCTAAATTTTTTTAGCAATCCTAATGCACCATTTCCATCTTCTTTATTTGATCCGATTTGTAGATCTAAAGGCAAAATAGGCAACCCTTTTTTTACCATTTTGTGAGCTCTATCTAATACTCCTTTACCACCACCTAGTGCAATCATTGCTGTAGCATGCTCAATTTGTTCTTCACCTACATTGCTACCTGTTAAGATTTCGTCATCAATACAAATATGTTCAGCAACCCCACGAGCAATCATGCTATTTAAAAGCCGTCGCTGTTCGGAATTGGTTTTGCATTGCAACCGATCATTTGATGCAACAATCTTAAGAAAGATTTTGTTTTCTATCCCTTGAGTTAGTTCGTTTATTTTTCTAGCAATAGTCCAATCAAAAACTAAAGATTTTTGAGTTTGATTTACAGGCTCTGCTGAAAAATAACCGATAAAGCTGCCTCCAGCATTAATAACTTCTGTTACAAGAGCTTCAACAAATGAATGAGCCTTATCGATCTGGTCATCATTTGTAGTAAGAGAAATGCTACCTGCAAGGAGAATACAACTATTTGAAAGAGAAACTGGATTACTCATTCTCCCCTTACCCCCTAAAAAATATAATAATTTTTAATAGATGAAGGTTACATTAACTATTGCAAGTGTTCTTTGAAAATTTATTTAGCTTTGTAATTTTAGTATGCAAGTAGTTTAATTGTTCACTCCTCCAGGTATCACTGCAAATATGGCTGTACAGTGGTAAGAACCCTACAAACGCGATTGAATGAGATAAAGTAATATACTGTAGTACCAGCTGTTAAAAGGAAAAACCACCAAAACACCTAGATTACTAATTGTTACTGAAGGAATATCCATAATTTTGGAAAAAGTTGTCTAGATAGAAGAAGAACTCCTAATAAAGTCGCAATTATTGCACGAGCATGCTGAGAAAGGCGGCACTCAAATCTACAGTTGCTATGTGAGTTGTGAGTTATGACCCGGCAAATATGATAACTCCAATAAAATCATTAATCTAAACATTTGCTGAATCTTCATTAAATTACTAACCACTGAATTAGATGGATGAAATGGTAAATATATAGTTGTGAAGGGCTTTGTTGCACAAACCTATCTGTAAAGGCTTTTTCAGCGATATAATTTTCAAATGAAGAAGCCTACACACAAAATCTACTGCACAACCAATTGGCCCGCATATAACCGAGCACTCATGAGTCGCGGAAATATTGTCATTTGGTTTGATCCTGCTACGCAATGGTATGCTCCATCAAAAGGCAAACAAGGGCGAAATCAAACCTACTCCGACGCAGCTATCCAATGCTGCTTAATGATTAAATCCTTATTCCGTCTATCTTTA
>NZ_VPAO01000069.1:0-6854 GCF_013419235.1 Acinetobacter sp. YH12098 | reverse complement strand
GTCCAGATTTAAATCCAATAGAAAATATGTGGTCACGAGTCAAGGCGATTCGAACTAAGTTTAGAGTTAAAGATATTGATAAATTATTTAAAGATTACTGTAATGATTTATTTGGTATTTAGCTATATCTGGGCTTTTTTCATTTCTGTTTGCCTGTTGGCGCATCTGTTTATTTTGGTGCATTTTGCAGGCAAAGCGCATTTTCTGCACCTGAAAGTTTCAGGCCTCTTTTGATTCTTTGCCAAACTTCCCGAATTAGCAGTATTACCAGTTATATAAATCGTATTACTGTTTTGGCATAGCCTTTGCATTTCTACATACATCATAAAGTGATCTAGGGTTCCGATACATCTTCATGTATGACCGCGACCGAGAGTTCACGGCTTCGTTTTAATTCAAAGCAAAGCTGCACGGAGGGATAAAAGCCCGGGAGGTAAACAGTTAAGAATTAGGCAGAGGCTGCAATGAGCACAACACATTATCATGAAGATAAAGCACTATGGACTGAACTTTTACCGGGTGGGCACCACTGGTCAGCGCGTATTCAGCGTGGCGCAGTATTACAGCTTAAATCGCTAGGGCAAAATGCCAATGTGTCGCTGTACTGTGTAAATAGTGAAGATAAGCTTGAACGTTACAACATGCCAGATAGTCTTAAGGGGCAGCACACGGCTTATTTAAGTACAGGTCATATTTTGGCGTCGGATTTAGGCCGTGCCATGATCTCGATAATCAAAGATGATCACGCTTGGAATGATGCTTTTTGTGCACCAAGTACGGCATCGCAAATTGAAAACCAATTCGGCAACAAAACTTTCCAAGATGCCCGTAATGATATGTACCGTAATGGCAAAGATAGCTTATTGCTTGAAATGACCAAGTTTGGCTTATCTGTAACTGACCTCAGCAGTACCTTAAATTTATTCTCTAAAGTTCAACCTGATGACAATGGCAACTTAAGTTATGTTGCATCGGACAATACAAATCAAGTCATTGAACTGCGCTTTGAAATGGATTGTTTGGTCTTTTTATCTAGTGCACCACATGGATTATCTCAAGCAGAAGAATATAACCCTGCTGATGTACAACTAAGTTTATTTAAGGCGTTGCCTTTGGCAGACACCGATGTTTGCCGTGATTCTTGCCCGCAAAATCAACGTGCTTTTCAAAATAATAAACGCTATTACGCTTTAACGGCTTGAGGGGAATGATCATGACTGCACTTGTCAACCTAGAAAAATCAGTGCTCAGTGAAGTATGTCCTGCCGGTGAAGCGTGGATGTGCGAAGTCAAAAAAGGGCAATATTTCCGGATCGTTGACCTCGAAGGCAATCAAGCGGTGGATACCTTGTTTATCTCGAGCCAAAACCCTGAAGAACGCTATAGCGCTACGGATACCTTAGCCATTAACCAACAGATTTATTTAGAAAAAGGCACAGCGCTATTCACTAACTTTGGCAACAAAATTGCCACCATCCATGACGATAACTGTGGCCGTCATGACACCTTAGGCGGTGCATGTTCATGTGAAAGCAACACTGTTCGCTATGCACATGACAAATTTCCAATGCACAGTTGCCGTAATAATTTCATGATAGCGTTGTCACAACATCCGATTGCAAAAAAACATGGCTTAAACGTGCGCCATATCGGCCCAAATATTAACTTCTTTATGAATGTGCCTGTGACCGCTGAGGGACATTTGAAATTTGATGACGGTATTTCTGCACCGGGAAAATATGTAGAGATTAAAGCCGAAATGGATTTGATCGTATTGATCTCAAACTGCCCACAACTGAATAACCCATGTAATGCCTATAACCCAACAAAAATTCAATTGATCATTCGTGAAGGCGAGGAGTAATACCATGTTTAATAAAGTCCTCATTGCCAACCGTGGTGCAATCGCTTGCCGTGTGATTCGTACACTCAAAAAACTAGGCATTCAATCCGTTGCCGTGTATTCCGAAGCAGACCGTGATTCTTTGCATGTGACCTTAGCCGATGAAGCGGTATTTATTGGCGATAGTCCTGCCAGCCAAAGTTATTTAAATGTCGATAAAATTTTAGAAGTCGCAAAACAAACAGGTGCAGAAGCGATTCATCCGGGTTATGGTTTCTTATCTGAAAATGCTGAATTTTGTGATCTGTGTGAAGCGCAAGGCATTGTATTTTTAGGGCCAAATTCGGCGCAAATGAAATCCTTTGGCTTAAAACATACGGCACGAGAACTTGCGATTCAAGCTAATGTGCCTCTCCTTCCGGGCAGTCAATTATTGGCAGATGAAGCCGAAGCACTGCTTGAAGCCAATCGTATTGGTTATCCTGTGATGCTGAAAAGTACCGCAGGCGGTGGCGGTATCGGCATGCGTTTGGTGTGGAATGAAGAAGAGCTGAAAGATGCTTATTCTACGGTTTCATATCTTGCCCAAGCCAACTTTAAAGATGCAGGCTTGTACCTCGAAAAATTCGTACAAAATGCCCGTCATATCGAAGTGCAGATTTTTGGTAATGGCAATGGCTTAGTTTTAGCACTCGGTGAGCGTGATTGTTCGGTGCAGCGCCGAAACCAAAAAGTGATTGAGGAAACCCCAGCACCGCATATCAATGATGAACAACGTGCCTATATTCAATCGGTTGCGATTGGGTTGATGCAGTCGGTGAATTACCGTTCGGCAGGCACAGTAGAATTTGTGATGGATACCGACACACAAGAATTCTACTTTTTAGAAGTAAATACTCGCCTGCAAGTTGAACATGGCGTGACGGAGCAAGTCTTTGGTGTAGATCTTGTGGAATGGATGGTGACTCTCGGTAGTGGGGATTGGATTGCACCAACAGAACAACTTGAATCGAAAGGTCATTCAATTCAAGTGCGTTTATATGCCGAAGATCCAATCAAAAACTTCCAGCCAAGTGCCGGTTTACTGACACATGTTGTGTTTGATCCTAATGCCCGTAATGAAACGTGGGTGGAAACGGGTTCAAATGTATCGTCATTCTATGACCCGATGATTGCGAAAATTATTGTGACTTCGGACGATCGTGACTCTGCAATTGCTGCCATGACCGAAACACTTGCCAAAACATCGGTTGCAGGCATCGAAACCAATCTTGAATATCTACAAAATATTATCGACTGCGATGTATTTAAAGCCGGTACGCAAACCACACGTTTCTTAAATACATTCGAGTGGAAAACTCAAAAAATTGAAGTGTTGCAATCAGGCATTCAAACTTCTGTGCAAGATGTGACAGGTCGTTTGGGGTACTGGGATGTCGGTGTGCCACCATCAGGTGCCATTGATCCACTATCACTGAATGTCGCAAACCAGTTACTTGGTAATGCCTATAACACTGCAGGCTTAGAATGTACGCTACAAGGTCCGACTTTAAAATTCCATTGTGACAGCCAAATCGTGCTTGCCGGGGGCGATATGCCATCAACACTAGATGGCGCTCAAGTTCCGATGTGGCAGAACGTGAATGTGCGTAAAGGTCAGGTGCTCAAATGTGGCAAAATTGCGACAGGTTGCCGTACCTATATTGGTATTAAAGGCGGTTTAAATGTACCTGAATATCTCGGCTCACAAGCAACCTTCACCTTGGGTCAGTTTGGTGGTCATGCAGGGCGTAACTTACTGATTGGTGATATGTTACCAATCACGGGATTTAGCTCTGATGAAGTGAAAACGCTTGCCCCTGAACAAGTGCCGTCATTCAGCCATGAATGGGAAATTGCGGTGATGTACGGCCCGCATGGTGCACCAGACTTCTTTACTAAAAAAGACATTGATACCTTCTTTGCCAATACTTTTGAGATTCACTTTAACTCAAGCCGTACAGGTATTCGTTTGATTGGTCCAAAACCTGAATGGGCACGTGAGGATGGCGGTGAAGCCGGTTTGCATCCATCAAATATTCATGACAATGCATACGCGATTGGTGCGATTGATTTCACGGGCGATATGCCGATTATTCTCGGTCCAGATGGTCCAAGTTTAGGAGGCTTTGTTTGTCCTGCCGTGGTGATTAATTCTGAGCTTTGGAAGCTTGGTCAATTGAAAGCAGGAGACAAAGTCAGATTTATACCTGTGAGTTATCATCAAGCTAAGCTCTTAAATGAAAAATATCATGCGCAATTAGAAGCATCTGATACGCAGGTTGTGGCATTTGATGAGTCATTTTATCCTGAACTTTCCACCTTAAAAAATGCGGTGCTTGATACTTTAAAAGGTCAGAATGGCTTGCCAGATGTGGTGTATCGTCCTGCGGGCAACAACTACATGTTGGTGGAATATGGTGAGTTGGTTTTAGATTTAAACCTACGTTTCCGTATTCATGCACTCATGCAATGGGTTGAAAAGCAAAATATCACAGGAATTATTGATCTCACACCGGGGATTCGTTCACTGCAAATTCATTTTGATTCGATCAAGCTTGATCAATTGGATTTATTGCGTTTACTACAAGTCGCGGAAGCTGAACTGCCTGATGTGACCCAAATGCAAGTACCGTCACGGACTGTGTATTTACCACTCGCTTGGGAGGATTCACAAACCCAGCTAGCGACAGAGCGTTATATGCAAACGGTACGTCCAGATGCACCATGGTGTCCTGACAATATTGAGTTTATCCGTCGTATTAATGGTTTAAAAGACAAACAAGCGGTCAAAGATGTGGTATATGACGCGAGTTATTTGGTCATGGGTTTGGGCGATGTGTATTTAGGTGCACCTGTGGCAACACCGCTTGATCCTCGCCAGCGTTTAGTGACGACGAAATACAACCCTGCACGGACATGGACGCCTGAAAATGCTGTCGGTATTGGCGGTGCGTATATGTGTGTTTATGGTATGGAAGGTCCGGGAGGCTATCAGTTTGTGGGTCGTACTACGCAAATGTGGTCTCGTTATCGTAAAAACCCTGATTTTGAACAAGGTATGCCTTGGTTACTACGCTTCTTTGACCAAATTAAATTCTATGAAGTGTCTGAAACTGAACTCATGCAAATGCGTGAGGACTTTAAAGCAGGTCGCTTAAAACTTCGTATTGAAGAAGGCGTGCTGAACTTAAAAGAGTACAACGACTTCCTAACTGAAAACCAAGCATCCATTTCTGCATTTAAGTCTGTGCAACAGGCTAACTTTGATGCAGAACGTCGTCGCTGGCATGAGGCAGGACTTGCAGAATATGTCTCTGAAAGCCTTGATGCTGTGGATGATGGTGAACGGGTTGACGTACCTGAAGGGGGCTGTGCTGTGGAATCGCATATGCCGGGAAGTATTTGGAAAATTGAATGTCAATCAGGTGATATTGTGGAAGAAGGTGCAACGCTTGCCGTGATTGAAGCGATGAAGATTGAGATTCCAATTATTGCGCCTGAACGGATGAAAGTTGAAACGATTACCATTGAAAAAGGGCAAACGGTGAAAACGGGGCAGGTGTTGTTTACGTTGGCGCCAGTGGCATAAAAAATCCTCACTAACCCTCCTTTAAAAAAGGAGGCAATTTTAAGACCGTCCGTGAGGGCGGTTTTTTATTTGCAGTGTTTACTCGATTAAATTATGATATAGCTTATAGTCTATATTTTGGTTGTGCTATGTAGACAGTATTGACCACAGATGTATTTAACGAATGGCTTGCTCAGCAAGATGATTCGACACAAGAAAAGGTCTTGGCAGCTTTAGTTGTGTTGCAATCACAAGGACCAAGCTTAGGTCGACCTTTGGTGGACACTGTATATGATTCTAAATATACCAATATGAAAGAACTTCGTGTGCAACACCGTGGCAAACCGATTCGAGCTTTCTTTGCTTTTGATCCGTTAAGACAAGCGATTGTGTTATGCATTGGTGATAAAAGCGGTAAAAAGCGTTTTTATACAGAAATGCTGGCAATTGCAGATGAGCAATACACTTTGCATTTAAAGAGTTTAGGAGATTCCTAACATGGCAAAAAGTTTACAAGAGTTATTGGCAGCTCGCTCTGCTGAAAGCCAAGCTCGTATTCAGCAAATGGCAGAAGAACTGATGCTTGAACAGCATCTTCACATGATTCGTGAAGAGTTGGAAATTTCTCAAAAAGAATTAGCAGAAACTTTAGGGATTAAACAGCCTTCGCTTTCTGCAATCGAAAACCGTGGTAATGATTTAAAAATATCAACCATGAAAAAATATGTAGAAGCAATGGGTGGGAAACTTCGTATTGATGTCGAATTACCTACAGGTAAACATATTGGATTTAATGTTTAATTAAAAAAGACCGCTTAGGCGGTCTTTTTCTAATTTGAATTACACTTTTCAATATGTTTGAAAATTCGGATGCATAGATCCTTTGCTTTTGGTGTCATTTCCCAATCAGGATTTTCATCAAAATATTTGATGATTTCACGACAAAAATCTAGTTTATATTTAATGGTTCCTACACCTGTACCATCGGCAAAAGCAGTTTTTTCAGCAGAAGTTCTTGGATTTCGTATTTGATCATCCAATAATTTTCCTATGCCATAATCTTTATGATCAAAATAATCTAATGAATTAATTCCCTCTAGCTTTTCGATATTAAATCCTTGAGAGGTCTTCCTTTTCATATTACTGAACTTTTTCTGAGCTACACGAAGAATAGAATCTTTAGGTAAAGTATTTTCTGTTTCTTTACAGTCCAAAATAATTAAATTTTCTTTATTTAATTCCTTTCTTAAGAACTTTATTTTTTCAGAATTTTTTTGTAAGTTGACAAAAATAACTAATCATGCGAAAAGGTTTTTTTAGTTAACAGATGTTCACACATGCCTCGGATTGTTTCTGTACCACTTAGTTTAGAACAGCGAGAACGACTCATTTTTCTGGCCA
>NZ_VPAO01000068.1:0-7156 GCF_013419235.1 Acinetobacter sp. YH12098 | reverse complement strand
ATTTCGGTAAAAACTGGTCGAGGTACGCCAACCAAGCGTTTAAATTCAGAATCTGAAAAACGGTTTAAGTTCTGATATCTCATGAAACTTAGATTGAGGTGGTTTTTACTTTCGCAAGAGATCTAATATATCATGATTTAATTAATTTTCAACCTTGGAATGCAAAATTAGAAAATTAAAAATTTAGTGTTTATTTTTTCCGCCTTTACCATTAACAATGAATTTTATTATGAAAAATCAACCCTGAAATGCAAAAATTAAAATAATTCTAACAACTATATTCAACCTTATATTGCAAAATTTAAAATTAATGATAAAAATAAAAAAAGGCAGAATTAATTAAAATTCTACCTTAGAATGCAAATAGCCCAAAAATGTTTTTGCGATACTTTGAATACGTAGACGCGAGCGAACGAGTTTTGCGGTGAGGAGCATTGCTTCGCAAGATGGTTTCCTTGCGAAGCTTCGCTTCTCATTTTGCCGAATGAGAAACATCGTTTCGTAAAAGTACCTCCAGCCGAAGGCTAATCCCGTTATTCAATTCCTAGATGTAAGACTCCGTCGAATAGACTTAAAAATCATTTTTAAAATGAGAAATTACTTCTAGGTGCGTAACATCAGTATTTAAGATAAAAAATATTCAGGCTTTTGTTTAGCGTTATTCAACAAATTTGATGTCATTAAACAAATACCACCAGTGATCATCGCACCAAGTGTTGCGAGCAGCATATCTTTATGCGCATCCCAAATATCACCTTGTTGCCCATTATAATTTTCAGCTTCTTCTGGTGATAAGCCAATGGCAATCAGCCATTCGATCCATTCATAAAATAAACTGGTCGCCATGACGAATTGTACGACCAATAAAAAGAGTGTTCCGGCTTTTAATTGTGGTAGCCAGATTTGAAATATGCGATAAAAGAACGGATAGAGCAGCAATCCATAGGCAAGGTGTACAAGCCGATCATACATATTCCGAGACCATCCCATGCTTTGGTCAAGGTTGAAACCGAAGAGAGCTTGTGTCCATTCAGAATAAGGCACATAAGAATATAAATAATGGGCACCGATGACATGAATCAGTAAAAAGCCAAGATACAGGCAAACAGTTGCGAAACTTAGCCCTATTTTATAGAGGAAAACGAGCAGCACGATCAGCATAAACGCTGTGCCAATTTGATGGAGTATATACGCTTCCATTTCTAAAGGTTGGATACTGGCGATCGCAATAGCAAGAGTTAATAACGCAAAAGCTAAGATGTGCTTAAGTTTTAATTTGAAATCAATCATGAAAAGGCAAAGCTCAAATTTTTTATCGGTGTGCAATGTTTATAATTCGCGGCAAGTATAGCCATAATGCGATGAAAGGTGTTAGTTCGCCGGCGTTAGAATTTGTGCATTATTTTTTCAAATGTCATCAGCTAGCAACTAGGGATAAGTATTTTCAAAAAGATTGTATTAAACTCAGATGTATATCGAAGTTTATGTATTTGGAAGTAACTATGGCCGTTGTTGAGGCATTTATTGCGACTCAAAATTGTTATTTTAACTATGAGTTTGAAGAACTTAATTTAACAGATGATTTTCCAGAAGAGCTCTCTGTATCTTTGCGGGGCATGATGTTTCGCCATGAAATTCAGTATCCCAATGCCACATATTATATTTATTACTCAGATGTTTTAACGGGTTGTGAATTACAGCGAATGAAAGATGATTGGGCGAAATATTGCCCTGCAGAATAAAATTGCGTCTAAATTTTCTATCTCCTTATAGGAGATGAGAATCCTCAGAATATATTCTGAGTTCGCAAGGGAGAGTTGGATAGTCTCATCTCCTTGCGGAGCATGCTCCTCATCTCAAAGAGAGCAGAAGTATTATAAATAAAAAACGAGGCATGAAGCCTCGTTTTTTTTGATCTATCTAAAATTAGATTTTAGAAATAAGATCTTTAATGTTTGCTGCTTGAGTTGATGCATTACCTGTATATGTTGCAGGTGTCATTTCTGCAAGACGCGCACGGTCAGCAGCTGGAACAGCTTCTAATTCGTTACCATTTACGAAATCAACCATCATTTCGCGAGTCATTGCTTGACCACGAGTTAGGGCTTTAAGTTTTTCGTAAGGTTTTTCAACTGCATAACGACGCATAACAGTTTGAATCGGTTCTGCAAGTACTTCTTGCGCATGGTCAAGGTCTTCAAGAATACGTTGAGCATTCAATTCAAGTTTACCAATACCTTTAGAGCAAGCTTCAAAAGCGATCAAGCTTTGTGCAAAACCAACACCCATGTTACGAAGCACAGTTGAGTCAGTTAAGTCACGCTGCCAACGAGATACAGGAAGTTTTTCACCAAGGTGAGCCAATACCGCATTCGCAATACCCAAGTTACCTTCAGAGTTTTCGAAGTCAATTGGGTTAACTTTATGTGGCATTGTTGAAGAACCAACTTCGCCTTCTTTCAAACGTTGTTTGAAGAAACCAAGTGAGATGTAGCCCCAAACGTCACGGTTAAAGTCGATCAAAATGGTGTTGAAACGACGTAGCGCATCAAAAAGTTCCGCCATGTAGTCATGTGGTTCGATTTGAGTGGTGTACGGGTTAAATTCTAAACCTAATGATTCAACAAATGCTTGTGAATGCGCAGGCCAGTTAATTTCAGGGTAAGCAGAGTAGTGCGCGTTGTAGTTACCTACTGCACCATTGATTTTACCAAGTAATTCAACTTGTTTGAATTGTTTGATTTGACGTGCAAGGCGGTAAGCCACGTTCGCCATTTCTTTACCCAAAGTTGTTGGGCTTGCAGTTTGACCATGTGTACGAGACAACATTGGTTGTTCAGCGTGTTGTTCAGCCAAAGCAACGATTGAATCGATGATTTGCTGCATTGCTGCAACTAAAACTTCACGGCCATTTTTAAGCATTAAAGCATGAGACAAGTTGTTGATGTCTTCAGATGTACATGCAAAGTGAATGAATTCTCCAGCATTTTTAAGCTCATCGATATGTGCGATTTGCTCTTTTAAGAAGTACTCAACTGCTTTTACATCATGGTTTGTTGTACGTTCAATTTCTTTAATGCGGTTTGCATTGTCTTCAGAGAAGTTCGCAACAATTGCATCAAGCGCAGCGTTAGTTTCAGCACTGAACGCTGGAACTTCAGTGATTTCAGGACGGTTTGCAAGCGCTTGTAACCAACGCACTTCAACAGTCACACGAGCATGGATTAAACCAAACTCAGAGAGGAAGGGACGTAGAGCATCACATTTGCTTGCGTAACGTCCATCTAATGGAGAAAGTGCGGTTAAAGCGTTCATAGCGATTCCTTAAATTTTGGAATTAAACGTAAAACAAAAAGCCCGTACTGCATCAGTTAAACCACCTGATACTGTAAACGGGCAAGATCTTGAATATCTTGTAGTAGCTTGCGCTTACTGAAAATCATACCCCATGAGCTACCACCGAGCTGACGCCATAAATGTGCCATTTGTAAGCCGGTAAATAAGGTGGCGCGAATGCGATTGGTATGAGAAGTGTCTTTAAATGCTTCGGCATTACCACGAACCATAATACGTGGATTAATTTGGCCTGCAGTTTCAATATAGGTTTGCGCTAAATTGGCAATGATACTTGGATGTAAATAATTATTATCAAAAAAGGAAAGCTGTCTTAGAATTTTTTGTTGGGATTGTTCAATGGTTTCGACAAATTTAGGATTGCTATAGACTTTCTTTTCTAACTGCAATAACGCCATCGCATACGTCATGGGTAGCTTAGTATTGGCAAGTTTAGGAAGTCTAGATTTGGGAGATGTATTGAAGGGTTGAGTAATGCTACTTTCTAAGGTTTTTAATCCCAGCGAAATATCCGCCAAGCCACTAAAAAAATCAAGCGTCTGACTAGACTGATTCGACTTAGGACGGATATTTAAACTGGCTTTAATGAGATGTTCAAAATAAAAGTTACCGCTTTCCCCGATACTCTGTTGCCCAGTCAATGCAGTCATGTGGGTCAGCTGTGTCGCTTGAAAAACAGCAGCTAACGCCAATGCACGATTTTGGCGAGTATTCAGAGTCTGAGGCTGTTGAAACGGTAACTCTGTCATCCGAAACAATCCTTATTCAATAAAATCCGGTTTAGGCGCATTGGTATGATGAATCACACCACCCCCTAAACAAACTTCACCGGTGTAGAACACCACACTTTGACCCGGTGTAACAGCACGTTGTGGCTCATCGAATTCGACACGCACACCATTTGGCGCTGTAGGGTCTTTAAATATTGTACAGTCTTGGTCAGGCTGACGATAACGAGTTTTCGCTGTGCAGCGGAAGCCTGATTCAGGAATCTCTTGTTCACCAGCCACCCAATCAATCGCTTCAGACCATAAAATGGTGCTTTGCATGAGTGGATGTTCATGACCTTGACCAACGACTAGGCGATTACCTTCGATATCTTTATGCAGTACAAACCAAGCGCCTTCTTCAGCACCTTTTAGACCACCAAGACCGATGCCACCACGTTGGCCGAGCGTATAGTACATTAAGCCGTGATGTTCACCAACCTCTTTACCCGTGTCTAGGACGATTTTTCCGGGTTGAGCAGGTAAATATTGCTTTAAGAAGTCATTAAATCGACGTTCGCCAATAAAGCAAATTCCTGTTGAATCTTTTTTCTTCGCGGTGATTAGACCTAATTCTTCAGCGATTTTACGCACTTGTGGTTTTTCAATTTCACCCACAGGGAACAAAGTTTTGTTAATTTCACGACCATGCACTGCATGTAGGAAATAGGTTTGGTCTTTGTTGTTGTCTAGACCACGCAGTAGAGGGGCATACTCTTCACCACGTGAATTTTTTAGCGTTTCACCACGGCGGCAATAGTGGCCTGTCGCAATAAAGTCAGCACCTAAGTTCACAGCATGGTCGAGAAATGCACGGAATTTAATTTCTTTATTGCAGAGAATATCTGGGTTTGGTGTACGACCTGCGGCATATTCTTCTAAGAAATGCTCAAAGACACGGTCCCAATATTCCATCGCAAAGTTTGCGGTATGAAGTTTGATTCCAATTTTGTCACAAACGGCTTGAGCATCGGCAAGATCTTCCATTGCCGTACAGTATTCCGTGCCGTCATCTTCTTCCCAGTTTTTCATGAAAAGACCTTCAACTTGATAACCTTGTTGAAGTAAAAGTGCTGCAGATACAGAAGAATCTACACCACCAGACATACCGACGATGACACGTTGTTGCATAGGATTAAGCATCCAAATTTGAAATTAAGGGAGAATTTTGGTGCTCGTAAATGAGCGATAAAGGAAATTTTTGACCTGAAAGAGCATCTTGCACAGCTTTGATGACTAATGGACTACGCGCACGGGCAGACTCAATGAGTTCATCAAGCGTCATCCATACTGCACCGACAATACCTGTGTCTAATTGTGCATCGGCATGGTGCTGAATGTCTTTAGCTAAGAAACAGAAACGGAAATAAGTACGATCAGGGAACATCGGAGGAGTATAAGTATACATGCCTAGGAGGTTCGTGATTTCTACATCGTGACCTGTTTCTTCCATGGTTTCTCGAATGGCGGCTTCAATAATGGTTTCGCCAGCTTCAACATGACCTGCAGGTTGATTAAATACAGTATGGGTCACACCTTCTGTATGTTCTTCAACAAATAGGAATTTTCCGTCTTTTTCAACGACTGTCGCAACAGTGACGTGAGCAGTCCAAGCGGTCATAGAAAAGCACCATGGGGTAAAAACGCTATTCTACAAAATTTAGGGAGCGGTGGCTATGGTGAAAATGTTTTAAAACTACAATCTAAATTCATATTCCCGCAATTTATTTTAAGCTTTAATGCCAATGAAAATTATTATATAAAAATAACTATTTTAATAATGATGAAGAGTTATTTTCATTAAAATCTAGCAAAGCAGAAGTTAATTTTTTAAAACAATTATCAAAATTTTCAAAAAGTTTTAACATCTTGTTTGAAATTTCATCAATGTCTTGAACGTCATCAATTTTAATAGTGTTACCTTTTAAAAACTTGGAGTATTTTTTACCAACATCAGTAGCATTTTTTTGAAATGAAATTTGATGAAGTTTTTCATTTTCTGCAACATGTTTTATTAAATTAATTATATTTAATCTATCTTCGTAATTACTTAAAGGGCCTACTTCCGCAAATAAACGAAGTTTTCCTGACGTGTTTTCATCATGATTGATTTCAATCCAACATGTAACTGGATAAGTTAACTACCATTTTTCACAACCTCGCCAATTATACTTTTCCGCACCTAAAGCATTAAACCATTCTGTGGGTAAAAAACAAAAAAGACTGCTATTGCTCCAAAATTTTGAAATTTTTATTTTATTCTTAATTGTAAGATGATTTTTATCTTCCCAATTTTCACCCATTAATTCATCTAATGCTAGATTGAATTCATTAGATGTTCCATGTTGCCAAATAAAATCAAAAATTTTATGATGTTGTCTATAAATCGATTTAGCTAGTTTTTCCCTTTCTTTAGCTTTTTCGCTCATACCCGCTGCTTCTTTTATAGTTTCAATATAGTGTTCAATAAAAATTTTAACTTGATATGATATTGATGAATTCTCAATATCTATAATTCTTGGTAAAATTTCGCATATACTATCGTAACCAATAGTGGCATAAGAAAGATCTTCAGGTTGTTCATCATATAATGTTAAAAATATACCTTTAATTTTGATATTGGGGAAGTCATCTCTATAAATATATTCAATTTTATCTATATATTTTTTTAATTGTCCATTATGTTGTTTTGATTTGAATTTATTTTCAAGGACTATAGCAAAATTATTTTTTGTAGAAAGTATTAAAATATCAATATTATTCCATTCTCGCTTTATTTCAATATCGCGTAAGTCAGCTTGGATAATATCTATTGAGGATAATCCACCTTTGACATATTCCCCTTGTAATGCTTTTGCAAGGAAAGATTTTAAAAAACGGTCTCCTAGACCATGTGTTTCTGAAGGATCTAATAAGTTGTCATTAAAAAGTAAACATGTATTCTTTTCCGAATTGGTTTGATACTTTCTCCACCCATTGCTCTATTTTATCAGCTGTCATGACTTGAAAATCTCGCCAATAATATTTCATCTGCT
>NZ_VPAO01000067.1:0-7888 GCF_013419235.1 Acinetobacter sp. YH12098 | reverse complement strand
AAAACCTTCAAAATTCTTGCTGAGCGATATCGCAATCGAGGCAAAAGACTAGCATTAAGATTCAATCTAATTGCTGGAATTTATAACTTGGAGCTGAGTGAAAAATGACTTATGAAAGAAATCTAATGTGCGCAATATGATATAAATATGGGTTAAGTGGTACTGTCATCAAATCATCCATGAATTTTTTCTATTTCTTTTTATTGGGATACTTAAAATAAAATCAACTTAAATTATTCAATTTATATCCTTTTTATAAAAAAACCCGCTTATCAGCGGGTCTTTTTTAAATCAATTCAATCTATTACAGACGAACCAACTCAACAATTTTCTCAGCAACTTCTTCAGCAGCATCGAAGGCATAAGTCACATCAGTGCCTTCGGTCGCATCTGTAATCACAACCACACCAGTTTCACGAACCAGCGCAACTTGATCAGCAGAAAGACCCGCTTTCGCAATCGCAACCACACCTTGTTGAATCAACAAGCTTTCAATCGCTTGCGCATTTTCAAGCGCTTTTGCAGTCACAGTTACCGCAGCAGGTTTTTGACCTAAACGTGCAGCACGCGCTTCAGCAGTTACAGGCTCGTTGTGTGCAGTCCATTCCACTGCAGACTCAACCATACCCGCACCAACAGTCACGTTGCTTAAACGGTCAATAAAGATGAATGAACCTGTGTAACGGCTGTCTTGATAACGGTCAAATACCACTGGCGCATCAAACTCAATCGTTACATCTGCAATCGCATTCAATTCAAGCTGTTCAACTTCCGTTTTTTCCAATGTGTTTACATTGGTACGGTAGTTAATTTTAGCTACTTTCGCAGGAATAGTTTGTGTACCAAACTTCACATTATACAGTTTGCCAACTACTAAAGGCGCATCTGTCATCCATACCACAGAGGCACGTGCAGAACGTGAAATTAACGGCTGTTCGCCCGCTTTTACCAACACGTTACCACGTGAAATATCAATTTCATCATTTAGCGTAAGTGTTACCGCTTGACCTGCAACAGCATGGTCTAAGTTACCGTCAAAAGTCACGATTTCTTTAACAGTCGAAGACTTACCAGATGGTAATGCAGTAATGGTATCGCCAACTTTTACTTCACCAAGTGCAATCGTACCGCAGAAGCCACGGAAGTCGAGGTTCGGACGGTTGACATATTGAACAGGGAAACGGAATTCGTGCTTGCTCGTATCATGCGAAATTTCAACAGTTTCCAAAGTCTCCATTAAAGTCTGACCTTGGTACCACGGCGTATTTGGCGATTTGTTTACAACGTTATCACCATTCAACGCAGAAATAGGCGTGAAGATAATGTTCGCAGGTTTACGGTCGCCCAATTGGTTTACGAACTCGTTGTACTCTGCTTGAATTTCATTAAAGCGCGCTTCAGAGAATTCAACCAAGTCCATTTTGTTCACTGCAACCACGATATTACGAATACCCAAAAGACTCGCAATAAATGAGTGACGACGAGTTTGCGTTTGAACGCCATAACGCGCATCAATCAAGATGATCGCAAGGTCGGCAGTCGACGCACCAGTTGCCATGTTACGTGTGTACTGCTCATGCCCTGGGGTGTCAGCAATGATGAACTTACGTTTTTCTGTAGAGAAATAACGGTAAGCCACGTCAATGGTAATACCCTGCTCACGTTCCGCTTGCAGACCATCGACAAGTAAAGCCAAGTCAGGCGCATCACCCGTAGTACCGACTTTTTTAGAGTCACGAGTCACGGCTTGCAATTGATCTTCATAAATCAATTTTGAATCGTAAAGTAAACGACCAATTAGAGTCGATTTACCATCATCCACGTTACCGCAAGTGAGGAAACGTAGAAGGTCTTTATTTTCGTGTTGTTTTAAATACGCCAAGATGTCTTGGCTAATTAAATCTGATTGATGAGACATTGCTCAAAACTCCACATATTCTTTTGAAATCGGTTTCTGAATCTTTTTAATCCCTCTAAATCTCCCTTTAAAAAAGGGAGACTTTACTCCGTTCTTTCTCGGGAGTTCCCCCTCTTTAGTACAGAGGGGGTTAGGGGGAGATTTCTTAAGATTCTTAGAAGTAACCTTCCTGCTTTTTCTTTTCCATCGAACCTGCTTCGTCATGGTCGATCATACGGCCTTGACGTTCAGATGTTGTGGCTAAAAGCATCTCTTGGATAATTTCCGGTAAAGTTGTTGCAGTTGATTCAACCGCACCTGTAAGTGGGTAACAACCTAAGGTACGGAAACGCACCGATTTCATTTGTGGCACTTCACCTTCGTTCAAACGCATACGCTCATCATCAACCATGATCAGAGTACCGTTACGCTCAACCACTGGACGTTCAGCAGCCAAGTACAAAGGAACCAATTTAATATTTTCGAGGTAGATGTATTGCCAAATATCCAACTCAGTCCAGTTAGACAATGGGAACACACGAATACTTTCGCCTTTGTTCACTTTACCGTTGTAAAGATTCCAAAGTTCAGGACGTTGGTTTTTAGGGTCCCAACGGTGTTTAGTATCACGGAATGAGTAAACACGCTCTTTGGCACGAGATTTCTCTTCGTCACGGCGCGCACCACCGAAAGCAGCATCAAACTGATATTTATCAAGCGCTTGTTTTAAGCCTTGAGTTTTCATGATATCAGTATATTTTGAGCTGCCGTAATCGAACGGATTCACGCCTGCGTCTTTACCTTCTTTGTTTTGATGCACGATTAAATCAAAGCCATGCTCTTTTGCCATGTTGTCACGGAAAGTAATCATGTCTTTAAATTTCCAACCCGTGTCTACATGCAGTAGTGGGAATGGAAGTTTGGCAGGATAGAATGCTTTTAAAGCAAGATGCAGCATGACCGCTGAATCTTTACCGATTGAATACAACATGACTGGGTTTTCGAACTCAGCAGCAACTTCACGGATGATATGAATACTCTCAGCTTCAAGCTGTTTAAGATGAGTAAGTCTTTCCTCATTTAATGACATGGACAACACCAGCTTAGAATATGTGTACTTATTACACTTTTAAAGATATATATACATTATAGTGATTAAGCTTTCATAACGATTGCTTGTTTTGTGATATTGATATTCTTATTCGTCATATACAAATTGTCTGATACTGCTTATCAATTTTAATTAATTTAATACGATAGACTTATCAATTTCATTATTATTCTAGTCCGAGATCCGTAATTTTACGCAATTTTTTATCAATTAACTAATCGCTAAATCCTCTAAACAATCGGTATTCAAACTCGCTCAAACTACCTAAAGTAGCTATATCACTCTCCAACAGTTATTGATATGCCATATAGTCACTACACGCTTGAAACCTTAAAGTCGCTGATAGAAGCAGCAGGTCTTGCTGGCTATATTTATCAGCATTCTTCACACATGCTCGTGCTCCAAGAAGCCTTAAATGATGACGGCAGCCCGCTGAATAACTTTATCCAACATGAGCTGAGTGCTGACCAAATTGGCCTTCAGTTCGGCCTACGACTTTTGGACAATAAACTCGAGTTTTTGATTGGGGTGACTCATAGTAACCAAGATCGGGGCTACGAAATTGGCGCAGGCAATTTAAAGGCCGATCAACGTGCATTTAATCTGCTCTATGCTTTTTATAATTTTCCCAAAGCATTTCACTTAATCCATTTCCCGCTCGCAGCCAATAGCACCCAGTTAGAAGAAGAGATCGAAAAACAATTGTTTCAACTTGAAAGCATGGGCTTTTTAGACACTGCGATTAAAACCAATCCGATGGGCGAACAAGTGAAGTGGATGAAAACCTTTATTGTTCAAGCGGCTTTAGATATGAAAGTACGCATTCAAACTTCATTGTTATAAAAAAGGGTTAAAGCTTACTAAAAAGCGCTCTATTGAACGCCAGTTCAAATCTTCATATGACATCGAAAGTCACGGCAAAGCCCTCAGCACTGCTGTGACGCTTATAAATTTACATTTCCTAACATTGTTTTCTGTGCCGTTTAACAGGCCATTTCTCTCCCTTGAGCACGACCACTTATATATCTGCAATTAGACTGAAAATTTGATTGATCACAATGACTTAAATCTTAAATGTATAAACGTAGATTCGCCATCCTCTTTGGATTTAGTTCATCCAAATTAACTGATAAACTATTTTTGAAGAAAAACTTAGTAATAGCTCACATAAAAGCCGACTTTTTGTTAATCTGATCTGTAATTTTTTTACACAATTTCGACAGATAATGTTATTTTATTTACTGAAAAAAATTCAGCCAGAATTATTTTTTTTGATTTTTTATAAGCATAAATATAGAGATAAATATAATGTGGGAATTGTTTACTCACCCGTCTAATATCGTGTTTAGCATCAGTCTCTGCTTAATGTTCTTGTTTGGACTTTTTGAGATTGTGTTAACAATTTTAGGGGGGGGTTCTCAAGGCTTCTTAGATCAATTCCTACCTGAGGATGTTGGTCATAATGCAGAGCTAGGTGTAGATGCCGATGCAGGTATCGTGACACGTGTGCTCGATTGGTTGTATTTGGGTCGTATTCCACTGTTTGTATGGCTCATCATTTTCTTATGTGTCTATAGTTTGTTGGGCTTTGCTATTCAAGCCATCGTTAACCAAATGACCAGTATGATGTTCAGTGCATGGATTATTGCACCAGCCTGTATTTTTCTGTGCATGCCCTTCGTACGTTTTAGCGCAATGCTCATTGCCCGTATTTTACCGCAAGATGAAACAACCGCCATTTATAGTGATGAATTGATCGGTAGAACGGCCACGATCATTTTGGGTGATGCACGACCACAGTCTCCTGCTCAAGCCAAAGTCAAAGATCAACACGGATTGACCCATTATATTTTGGTTGAACCTGAACAAGATGAAATTTTCAGCCAAGGTCAATCAGTGGTTTTAACCCAAAAAACAAATGTAGGCTTTCAAGCCACCATGCTCTAAATTTTGAATGAATTGATGCTCGATCAGTTCTTTTAACACCATATAAATACATTTAACGCGTCATAAGTTCAGCAAATCTCGAAGTCATGATGAGTCAACAAAATACTGATTTTTAAACCAAACTTGTTAGCACTTTAGAGGGTTAACTTGAACTACAACAAAAGAGATAAACGTCCATGTTAGACATTATTCCAAGCGGTATCCTTGTTTCAGTCGGGATAATTTTTGCCGCACTTATTTTTATTGGTTTTATTATTGCTCGACTTTATCGTCGCTCAAGTAAAGAAATTTCATTTGTGCGTACAGGCTTCGGCGGTGAAAAAGTGATTTTAGGTGGCGGTGCTATTGTGCTTCCGGTGCTGCATGAAATTATCCCAGTCAATATGAACACCCTACGTCTTGAAGTACGCCGTGCAGATGACCAAGCGCTGATTACACGTGACCGTATGCGTGTCGACGTGATGGCGGAGTTCTATGTCCGTGTTAAACCGACAGCCGATTCGATTGCTACAGCAGCACAGACTTTAGGTCAAAAGACCATGTCACCGAATGAACTTAAGAATTTGGTTGAAGGTAAATTTGTTGACTCATTGCGTGCAGTTGCCGCAGAAATGGCGATGGAAGAGTTGCATGAAAAACGTGTCGACTTCGTACAAAAAGTTCAGCAAGTGGTGTCTGAAGATTTACATAAAAACGGTTTGGAACTTGAAACCGTTTCATTAACTGGCTTAGACCAAACTGGCTTTAAATACTTCAACCCACAAAATGCGTTCGATGCTGAAGGTTTAACTAAACTGACGGAAACCATTGAAGACCGTCGTCGTAAACGTAATGCGATTGAACAAGATGCAGATCTTGCGATTAAGACCAAGAACTTAGAAGCAGAACAAGCACGTCTACAAATTTTGCGTGAAGAAGAATATGCAAAACTGCAACAAGAACGTGAAATTTCAATCCGTCGTGCAGAACAGCTTGCAGAAATTGCATCACAAGAAGCTGCTAAAAAACGTGAAGCCGAAGAAGCGCGTATTGCTGCTGAACGTGAAGTTGACTTAAAGCGTATTACTGCTGCACGTGACGTTGAAAATCAAAATATTCAAAAGTCACAAATTATTCAGCAAGCCCAAGTGGAACAAAAGAAAACCATTGAGTTGGCTGAGCAAGACCGTGCCATTGCTATTGCAGAAAAATCTCGTGCTGAATCTGAAGCTAAAGCGCATGCCGATCAAGCCCGTGCTCAAGCGGTAAAAGCCGAAGAAGAAGTCATTACCGTTCGTCAAATCCAACAAGCTGAACGTCAAAAAGCTGTTGAATTGGTCTCTGCGAAAGAAAAAGCGGAGAAAGATGCGATTGCCATTACTGTCGCGGCAGAAGCAGGTAAACAAGCAGCAGCAGATGATGCAGAAGCTATCCGTATTGCAGCTGAAGCCGAAGCTGAAAAAGTTCGCTTAAAAGCCAAAGGTGAAGCTGACGCAAAAGTTCTCTTGGCTCAGGCGATGGAAAAACAATACCAAGTTGATGCTGAAGGTACACGTGCAGTGAACGAAGCAAACAACGTATTGTCATCTGAACAGGTTGAAATGCAAATTCGTTTAGCGATGCTGAAATACTTACCTGAAATCATTCGCGAAAGTGTGAAACCAATGGAAAACATTGATGACATTAAGATTTTGCAAGTGAATGGCCTAAATGGTGGTCATGCAGGTTCTTGCCAAGGTGATGCTCACCACGAAGGCAGCGGTAATGTTGCCTTGTCAGACCAAGTGGTGAATAGTGCCCTACGCTACCGCAGCCAGGCCCCACTGATTGATAGCTTGATGAGTGAGCTTGGTATCCAAGGTGGCGATATTAACGGTTTAACTCAGAGCTTAAAAACCAGCAAAAACTAAGTTTTTGATTGAGATAGGGCTCCATCAAATCTCTTTATTCAGAAGTGATTGCTTGAGTAACACATTCTAAATGAATTAATAAGCAGTGTCCGCACTGCTTTTTAATGGCTTAGATACTTGTACTTATGGGCATACAATTTCTCAAAGAAATGAACAGCATTTTCTGTCTTATCAGGGCGCTTTTAATGGTTTCTAACATTTATATTTCGCATCACAGCCTGATGTTAAATCAATAAACAAATGGCGTATTTCATAGAAATACCCATTTAGAAGCTATAGAGCAAACAGCATAAAATTATGAAACAAAATATTTAAAATCAATTAATTGATATATCCTTCTCATCTTACAGAATAAGATATTTGCTTCTATATATTCAGCTCGATAACATTTTGTTCTATCTATTGTTTTTATAAAACTTGGAAATTGCTTATTAAATGGGAAATAGAGCCTAACAAGGTTTTTGCACTTCAAACCACCAACTAAAAAATAATAGCTGGCTATAGATGTATATGCTCCTGTAGATATTCTTAAAAAGATTTCATCACTGAGATAGCAAATTTCACCAATTTTAAAGCTCCCATTCTCATATTCCTGATCTACCATCCTTTGTATAAGGCTTGAGAAAAATACATATAAAATAATTTCTATTAAAAATGTTAGGCTTCATCCAAGTAAAACAGCTCTTTGATGATAAAGATCCATTAAAAATCTCAATTAAATTAGTTATTTTCCCTAAAATCAATATACTGCACGCTATACGAAATTATTTTTAAAAATCATAAACCTATGACCATCCCCGCAATCATCACATATTCGGATTATTATGTGTTCTTTACATTTCATAGTTATTGAACAACCAATATTCCATCCGTTTATGCAGCGTCACTGCACCCCAAAGCAGAACACATAGCCATGCTGTCAACGGCATTCTAAAATTGACCCCTTTTACCTTTCAAATGGCAAAGTAAAATTGACCCCTTTGATCTCGTATTAAGTTTCAACCTGGGGCTGAATCCCAATTCTTTTTTTATCCTTCAAACGAT
>NZ_VPAO01000066.1:0-8229 GCF_013419235.1 Acinetobacter sp. YH12098 | reverse complement strand
TTAAGCTGGCATTGTCTTGGCTTTGGCTATGCTGATGTTTGCTTTGAACAGAACCTGCGCCTTCTTCTTGGCTCAGTCCATCGGCTTGCCAGCGCTGCACATGGACCGCAGTCGGTTGAATGCTACGCTCACCGATCAAGCTGGTGATGCTGTCTTGTTTTTCTGTGGCGCTAGAGCGATGAAAGCGGATGCTACGACGGCTGAGTGCTTGATATTGGCTATTGTCATCAATCAGGCGAAGTTTTTGTTTTTCAATTGGGGCTGAGGAAGGTGGCACTTTCAGCTGCGCTTCATCGATGAGCCAGTTGATGCCTTCACTGCGCCAAAGTCGCGTTAAAAAGTCATAATCGCTTTCATTCGACTGCATGATGAAAGGTCGTACATCATAGTTTTGGCTTAAACCGCTTAGATCAAGCGTTAGACTGGCAGCAAAGAGCGGACTTTTGCTTTGCCATTCTTTGAAGATTGTTTCACTAACATCGCGAACAGATTTGTTCATAAACACACGGCTGTTGCGGCGTTTATGCCACAGTGAAGTTGCATCTTCTAAAGTGAGTTTATATAGGGTGAGTGAACCGTCACTCTGCCCTTGAGCCGCCTCTGTAATAATACCCGTAGTACGGAAGAGTTCGCCCTGATCAGTCACTTGATCAACGGCAACTTGTGCGCCAATAAATTGTTTTAGTGGAATAAGTGCATTAGTAGATAGGCAAATCAAAGTCGCTTGCACGCCTTGGTTTAAGACATGCTCCCCATCAATACGTTGAATAAAAAGCTCATCATTCAACGCAGGGTTGGAAAATTGCACATGAATGGCACGTTTTTGGGCGGATAGACCCAATTGTTCTAATACAGCAAATATTTTGCCTAACATAATAAAAATTCTAAATTGTAATCATGGAAATAATTTTGCTGCTAGTTTAGTCAAATTCATCAATAAACTTAATGCTTAAAAACATAGAAGATGTTTCGTTATGTAAAATCCACGATTCAAAAATTCACTTAAAACTAAAAAGCTGAGAACCCACTCACTAAATACTTCTTGCATATAAAATATTCACCAAATGGTCTTAGACCATGCACTTGCATCCAACAAGCAACGTCATTCACACAAGTGTAAAAATAGTTTATCGTCTAATTAGCACCGAGCTTAATGATTAATTTTTTAATATTATCTTTAAAAATAGTAGATTAATTTAAACTCAAGTCAGATTAAAAAACACACAACCCTTTCTTTCCTGTCTTGTAATTCACCTAAGATCCCCTATAATTCAAAAAAACAGACAAGTCTGTCTATTTTGCTGCAAAAACCGAATGAATTTAGCATTCAGAGGGTAAAAATATAAATGAGAGAAAACGTATAAAACGTTCGAAAATCAAATCATTGACTTAAGCTAACAAAGTGAATGATTTGAACGCACAATTGTCAGCAAAGCGCGATTACCCCAAATAATCGCGCTTTTTATTTTCTTAGAATCTTAAAGTATTTGAAAAAAATTGATGGTTAATCAATACAAATAAGTCGTCGCTAGATTTAAAACCTAGATGCCTACAAACAAATTTAAGCGGTCAATTCCAAACGAATTAAGGTTTCAACTCGCTTCCAATAATCTGCTAAATGCACTTGGTTGGAGTCAATTTGGGCTTGGATGGTCATGCCATCCAAAATACTACTCAGAAATGCAGCTAGTTGTTCAGTTTGCTGAATGCCCAGATTTTGTAAGGCAGTACTTAGTTTTGATTTAAGCCACTCTTTATAGTCAATCGCAGGTTGCAATGAAGACGGATAAACTTTAGATATTTCTTCTACTGCTTTTTGAAACATACAACCATTGAAATCTGCAGTACGAAACCAAGCATCGTACCAAGCAAAAATGGTTTTAATATGCGAAAGATGGTCTTCTGGATCACATTTTGCAATAGTAGCTTCAAGTGATTCCTGTAAATTAAGATTTCGAATCACGAGACATTCTTCAATTAATTTGGCTTTAGAGGGGAAATATTTATAAAACGTCATTTTAGCAACGCCCGATTCCCCAATAATTCGATCTATACCAATCGAGTTATAGCTATAAGAATTGAAGAGTTGGAGCGCAACGTTAATGATGTCTTGCTTTTTCGACATTTAATTTACCTGATGCACCAATGGAGCCTAAACATAAAGCTTTTAAGGTAGAAAACCTAATTTTTAAACATGATTTTCGCGCGCTATTGTAAAGCATAACTTAACTGGAGTCTGTAGATAAAACCTCAGCACCCCATTAAATACAGTCTGATTTCAGAAGATTTATCAAATTAGCAGTCAGGAAAATTTCGTATAAAACTGACTGCTATTTTAATTTCAACTAGTGATTTAACGACTATTCATCTGCGTTAAAAACATGGATAAAATGAATGCCATTAACGGTGGATTTAAGAGTAAGTATTTTAAGAGCAAGGGGTACTCAGAATATCTTTTTGCTTACGCTCTTGCAGTGCTTTTCGAATCACCTGATAACCACCCGTTAAACCTAAGATCGCCATGATTGCCGCCACGATCAAATCTGGCCATAGACTGCCTGTACCAAATACCCCAACAGCCGCCAAGATCACCGCGACATTACCAATCGCATCATTACGGCTACATAGCCAAACGGATTGCATATTGGAGTCACCTTCTCGGAAGGCATATAAAACATATGCACAAATGACATTAGCAACTAGAGCCAAAATACCAATCAGCCCCATGGTGATCGGTTCAGGAGCGATCCCATTGGCATAGGCATAGAGCACTTTGGCAATGACCACGATCCCAAACGCTGCCATAACAAAACCTTTCACCAAGGCAACTGTTGCACGCCAATATAAACTGGCGCCAAGTACGGCTAATGAAACCCCATAATTTACGGCATCACCAAAGAAATCTAACGAGTCCGCCCAAAGCGCAGAAGAATGTGCATAAGCCCCACCAATCAGCTCTACCAAAAACATTATGGCGTTAATGATTAGGGCAATCCAAAGTGCAATACGAAATTTACTGTTGGGTTTGCTTGGTGCTGGCTCATGACTACATGTACATGCCATAAATATGCTCCAATTTAAAAATCAATGGATTTGTATTATTCTTATTCAAAACTATGGACTCACTCCAAGGTCAAGCATGAACGTACAAAAACATTATTTGATTAAAGAATTGTCCACCAAAGCTGGGGTAAGCGTTGACAGTATTCGCTTTTATGAAAAGAAAAAACTGCTGAAACCTAGCTTCCGCGCAGACAACAATTATCGCTATTATGATGAAGAAATGTACAAACGTTTGGTTTTTATTAAGCGCTGTCGAAACCTCGATATTTCTCTCACCGAGATTCAAACCCTGCTTGAACTTGAGCAATCCCCTACGCAAAGCTGTCATGCTGTGAATGAATTAATTGATAATCACATTCGTCAAGTTTCTGAAAAAATTAAAGAATTAGAAAATTTTAAAATACAGTTAAGTAAGCTCCGTGCTAGTTGTAATGAAACCAGTCAAATTAATGATTGCCAAATTTTAAAACATTTGGAAAACGAAATATCTTGAAAACCCAACTAAAATACTTGGTTGAATCCTTTTTTTAGATCACTACAATAAAGCCATAAATTTTTTATGCCTTTATTGACATGACGATTCAACACGTAACCGAACTCCTCTCACCTGCTGGCTCATTAAAAAATATGCGCTACGCTTTTGCTTATGGCGCAGATGCCGTGTATGCAGGTCAGCCGCGATATAGCTTACGTGTGCGCAATAATGCTTTCGACCATGACAATTTAAAAATTGGCATTGAAGAAGCTCATGCCTTAGGTAAAAAGTTTTATGTGGTGGTGAATATCCAACCGCATAACTCAAAACTGAAAAATTTCATCCGTGACCTTGAGCCTGTGGTTGCCATGGATCCTGATGCGCTAATCATGTCTGACCCCGGTCTGATCATGATGGTGCGTGAACATTTTCCAGAAGTGTCCATTCATTTGTCTGTCCAAGCCAATGCGGTGAACTGGGCAACGGTTAAATTTTGGAAAAATATGGGACTGACACGTGTCATTCTGTCACGTGAATTATCAATCGAAGAAATTGAAGAAATTAAACACAATGTACCTGATATGGAAATTGAAGTTTTCGTACACGGTGCATTATGTATGGCTTACTCCGGTCGTTGCTTACTTTCTGGCTATATGAATAAACGTGATGCAAACCAAGGTGCATGTACCAATGCATGCCGTTGGGATTATAAAATTCACGATGCAGTTGAAGATGAAACTGGTGATGTTATTCCAGTCACACAAATTAAAGAATCATCATGCTGCAATAATAAAAATGCCGATGAGCAACACGCCCTAGAACAACACCAATTCGGCGAGCCGGTTTTATTACAACGCAATGAAGAAGACATGTTTGCTGCCGAAGAAGATGAACATGGCACTTATTTCATGAACTCAAAAGACTTGCGTGCTGTACAGCATGTAGACCGTTTAACCAAAATGGGCATTCATTCTTTAAAAATTGAAGGCCGTACCAAGTCTTACTTCTACTGTGCGCGTACCGCTCAAATTTATCGTAAAGCCATCGATGATGCCCTTTCAGGTAAACCGTTTGACCCTGCTCTCATGTCTCAGCTTGAAGGTCTTGCGAACCGTGGTTATACCGAAGGTTTTTTACGCCGCCATGTTCATAGTGAATATCAAAACTATGAAACCGGCTCTTCACGTTTTGATCATCAACAGTTTGTAGGTGAAGTTTTAGAACGCAATGGCGACTCTCTTAAAATCGAAGTGAAAAACCGTTTTGTTGTAGGTGATTCTTTAGAACTGATGACCACTTCAGGCAACATCACCTTCGTTTTAACTGAAATGAAAGATAAAAAAGGTAATCTAATTGACGATGCCAAAGGTTCAGGTCATATCGTGGATATTCCTGTGCCTGCTGATGTCGATATGCGCTATGCCTTACTGATTCGTAACTTACCCAATTCGACAGTGGATATTTCGGCTTCATCTTTAGCTTATCAGGCTTGAGTTCACTTTATGGCTTTGTTGATTACAGATAAATGCATCAATTGTGACATGTGTCTACCTGAATGTCCCAATGATGCCATTTATGAAGGCTCAAAGATTTATGAAATCGATGTCGCACGTTGTACTGAATGTGTCGGTTTCTATGCGCACCAAACTTGTGTTTCAGTTTGTCCGATTGAGTGTATTGTGCCTCATCCTGAACATGTGGAGACAGATGAGCAGTTAATGGAGAAGTTTAAAGGCTTGAATTTATTTAAATCTTAAATTTTTGATGTGATTGGTATATTAATTGCTTACTCCGCTTTATATTTTATAGAGAAACAACCTTGGGGAAAGTATAAAAATAAGGTTGTAAAACAAAAATAGCTGGGCAACGAATAGGATTCAAAATGTGTGGGGACATTTTGAATCCTAATTTTGCAGACAAAAAAAGGAACTCCGGTGTTAGCGTCCAAAGTTCCTGTAAAACGAGAATATTAAGAAAAATAATATTCAAATGACAACATTCAGCGCGGCCAGCGTGTTTCTCGAAACACACTGGCCTTTCTTTTATTGACCCGAACGGATGATGTAATCAAAAGCAGACAATGATGCTTTCGCGCCTTCACCTGTCGCAATGATGATTTGTTTGTACGGTACTGTTGTACAGTCACCTGCAGCAAATACACCTTTTACATTGGTTTCGTTACGCTCGTTAATTACGATCTCACCACGGTTTGAAAGTTCAACTGCTGTTTCTTTTAAGAAATCAGTGTTTGGAAACAAACCGATTTGTACAAAGATACCTGCCAATTCAATCGTTTTGATTTCATCAGTTGCACGGTCTTTGTAGTTCAATGCAGTCACTTGTGAACCATCACCAACCACTTCTGTAGACAATGCATTCATGATCACAGTGGTATTCGGTAAGCTGTTTAACTTATCTTGAAGGACTTGGTCAGCACGAAGCTTAGTATCAAACTCAACGAGTGTTACATGTTCTACAATACCAGCAAGGTCAATCGCCGCTTCGACACCTGAGTTACCACCACCAATCACCGCAACACGTTTACCTTTAAACAATGGACCGTCACAGTGTGGGCAGTATGCAACACCACGAGTACGGTATTCTTGCTCACCTGGAACATTCATCTCTCTCCAGCGTGCACCTGTTGAAAGAATCACTGTTTTAGATTCAAGTTTTGCACCATTCTCTAAAGTCACTTCAACCAAGCCATTGGCTGTTTGGTCAGCACCTTTGATGTCAGATACACGTTGCAAGTTCATGATGTCCACACCGTACTCACGTACATGTGCTTCCATTTCAGCAGCAAACTTAGGACCTTGAGTCTTTTGAATTGAGGTGAAGTTCTCAATGTCCATAGTATCCATGACCTGACCGCCCATGCGTTCAGCCACGATACCGGTTTTAATACCCTTACGTGCAGCATAGATTGCAGAAGTATTACCTGCAGGGCCGCCACCAATCACAAGAACATCAAAGGCTTCTTTGGCATTTAACTTTTCAGCATCTTTTGCGGCAGAGTTGGTGTCTAATTTAGCAATGATTTCTTCCAAGGTCATACGACCTTGACCAATGTGCTCACCGTCTTGGAATACCATTGGTACAGCCATGATTTTGCGTTCTTCGACTTCGTCTTGGAAGAATGCACCATCAATCATGGTTGCAGTTGTACCTGGGTTATAGATCGCAATTAGGTTCAAGGCTTGAACCACGTCAGGACAGTTATGGCAGCTGAGTGATACGAACACATCAAAGTCAGTTTTAAGACCTAAACCTTTAATGGTATTCAGTACTTCGTCAGAAACTTTCGGTGCATAACCAGAGGTTTGTAACAATGCCAAAATCAAAGAAGTGAATTCGTGGCCCATCGGTAGACCTGCGAAGAATACACGTGGTGTTTCACCTGCTTTTGCAATACCAAAGCTTGGCGCACGGCTGTTGTTACCGTCAAAACGTGCAGTCACTAAATCAGATAAGGCAGCAACTTCGGTCACCAATTCTTTAATTTTGTCTGATTTGTCAGTGCCGTTTAAAGTCGCGACGATTTCAATCGGGCCTTCAAGGCGTTCAAGTAAGGTTTTTAATTGAGCAGAAGTATTTTGATCTAACATTGCTAACGTCTCCAGAGGAGTAAATTTATTTGATGAGAGAATGATAGAACAAACCATTAAATAGGTGAAACGGTTTGTTTTTATAAAATTAATCGGTTTTACAAATCAAATGATTAAATTTCTTTCTAAATCATAAATATATGGGCCTATATTAACATTAAAATGATTTATTTCGTACATATATATCGTGATAAATCCCTCATTTTTTTCTTTTTTATTGAAATCACACCAAGCCTGCGCAAGACCCACTTACGTCCTGATTAATTACAAAATCTTTATAAAGCTTTAAGTTTCATTTCAGCAAGACGGCATTAAATCAAATGAAATATCAGGTGATTTGACTGCTTTTGAGTTCCATCAATAAAGCCACAATCAATCCCTTGCATCAATCAGCCATCGATCTACAAGTATAAAATCAACAGTGAGCAGAATAATGAAAATTGAATTTGTCTTTGATATTGTTTATCCCATGAGTTATGTCGCATTTCAAAAGTTAAAACAAAACTGGAATGAACATACCGCAACCCGTGTAGAGCTATTGCCGATTCAACGCGTTCCTGAAATTCCTGAACAAGGCTTAGATGTGCTGTAGTATTTAACCAATAAGTATGGCGCAAGTGCAGCAAATCGAAAACTCGAAATGACAAAGTTTGCCGCTTATAGCGAAGATGTGATTGTCAATATTGAGCACATGAAACGTATGCCAAACAGTCAACTGGCTCATCAAGGTATTTTGGCCTTGGACAATATTCTGGATCAATATGCCCTGACTCAAGCCTTATTATTCCATGCATTATTTGCACACGGTCAAAATATTGCTGATATTCAGGTTTTAAAAAGCATCATTGAAGGCATTGGTTTAGATGGCTCAAAAGTACTGCGCTCAATTCAACATAAAGATATTGCAGACCGTCAGCATGAAATTACACAATATAGCTAAATACCAAATAAATCACTACAGTAATCTTTAAATAATTTATCAATATCTTTAACTCTAAACTTAGTTCGAATCGCCTTGACTCGTGACCACATATTTTCTATTGGATTTAAATCTGGACTATATTTAGGAAGCCACACAATGTA
>NZ_VPAO01000065.1:0-9497 GCF_013419235.1 Acinetobacter sp. YH12098 | reverse complement strand
ATCGTTTGAAGGATAAAAAAAGAATTGGGATTCAGCCCCAGGTTGAAACTTAATACGAGATCAAAGGGGTCAATTTTACTTTGCCATTTGAAAGGTAAAAGGGGTCAATTTTAGAATGCCGTTGACAAGAGTACTCCCTACATCTCCTATAAAACGCAAAGTATGCTTTTCTACATCATAATTGTGGCCAATGCGATTACAGCCATTAAAAAATGTCATACGGCCATTGTTGAATTTGAGAGTTATTGGGGCGGGTAGAGCCTTATTCTCTACGAGAACCCACGTCTTTTGAGTTAATTGTTCTGCTTCAAAATCACGTAAATCAGCAATTCGCTGTATGCCTTTAAAAATATAGGTCTGTTGATTGCTATTCATCACGATTAATTCAGGCAGGGCATTTTGCTTTTGAAGTAGCTTTAGATTGACATCGCTAAAGCGTTGGCTGAACAGTACATCGTGATTTGAATACTATGCATATCCAATCAGCGTTTGCGGTTGTGTAGATATAAAAAAACCGAGGCGATGACCTCGGTTTTTTATCGGCTGTAACTTACAACGTACCTTTTACGGTTTCACGTTCGACTGACATATCAAAAATATAGGCATATTTTGATTGGTCAGCAGCAGGGTTTTTACGTTCAAAACGTTTTACGCGAATAATTTGGCGTTCTGCAGGAGTGTGCTTAAAGCCTTCAATTTGATCGTAAAATAAAGTCCAGTCTTTATCAACTTGTGTTTTTAGGCCTTTTTCATCGTATTTCACTTCACGTACTTGCAAACAAGTTTGTGGAGCAACGCCTGTACATTGTTTAGTTTCAGGGCTGATTTCAAGGAAAATCGTTTCGCCTTGCGAGTTGTACTGAGTTTCAGGTGTTAATTTTCCAGTGAAAACCAGTTTTTCACCTGTTGCAGAGATAATGGTTAACGTTGGATTTTGTGGATCTGTAGTATTTAAAACAAAAGGTGCTTTACGGTCACTAAATAGTGAAGATGCAAGTCCTTCTTGTTTCATCGCATTATCAGGACACGCCATCATGGTAGATGCAATGTTGCCTGTTACAAGTGTATTGTGTTCCACTTTCCATTGGGTTGACATACTGTTACAGCTGGTTGAAATACCCAAAGTGCCATTTTCTAAAAAATTTAAAACCAAAGGTTTTGGTGCATTTTCAGTGGTGGTGCTCCATTGATATGAAGCTAAAGTTTTATCAGCATTTTGTTGTTGTAATACGCTCACGGCTAAATCTCCAGCTTTTTGGATATCGCTTGATTGACATGCTGCAAGGGCTAAAGGGAAGAGGGCGATCGCTAAATATTTTAATTTCATTACGCTAACTGTTCTAAGTGAATTTCAGCCTGTAGCATAACCCATTCATTTTAAAAAAATATGAATACATTCAGCTCAAATAAGTAGCAAAATGTATCCATAAATAATAATTTGTTAACTTATTAATATAAATTATGAATAAGTCAATCTATCTCATTTTTCCACGTTTAATCAAAACGATAAATATCCATACCGAGCGAACCCATACTAAAGCTACTGTGAACAATAGAGAAGCGGGGGCCTGCACCCATCGCAAAGAAGATGGGTGCAAAATGTTCAATGGTCGGATGGTTGCGTTGTACAAACGGGATATTTTGCCAATCGAGAACTGCATCAAAATCTTGATGAGTGAGCTTATTGACCACAAAATTACGAAATGTCGAAGCCCATTCAGGCACGGCTGCTGCACGTCCATCCCAAGCCAACTCACGTAAGTTATGGGTAATACTGCCCGATCCAATCAACAGGATTTGCTTGTCACGTAAAGGTGCAAGCGTTTGTCCAATTTTATAGATCTCTTGTGCAGACATGGTCATTGGCAGTGATATTTCAATCACAGGAATGTCAGCATCAGGATACATATGCAATAACGGCATCCAAACGCCATGATCGCGTGGACGAGTGCTGTTGGCATGTGCAGATAATCCTGCATTGGCAAGCAAATGAAGGATTTCTTCCGCTAGCTCTGGGTTACCCGGTGCTGGATAACGAATATCATAAAGTTCCGCAGGGAAACCACGGAAGTCATGCCAAGTTTCAGGACGGGCACTGGTACTTACTTCTAGTGCGTTACTTTCCCAATGTGCGGACATGATAATAATGGCTTCCGGTTTTGGAAGATTCAGGCTTAAACGTTCCAACGCAGGACCGACTTGCTCAGGATTGATGGCAAGCATAGGTGAGCCATGGGAAATAAATAAACCTGGAAGTGTTTGTAAATTCATCGCGGTCGCCGTTGGTTGTTTAAAGGAATATGATGATCATGCACTATATTATTCAGCGTAACAATTCGGATAATTTCAACGGTTTGTTTCATTGTTGCAACGCTGTAACTGCTGTATACGCTGGATGTTAGTTCGGATTAACCCGCACGATGGTAAGGGTGATTATGATTAATACTCATTGCACGGTATAGCTGTTCGATGAGCATGACACGAACCATTGGGTGTGGCAAAGTTAGTTTAGACAAAGACCAATGCCATGCTGCTGCTTTACGTACCGCCTCAGAATGTCCATCTGGCCCACCAATGGCTAAAACCACATCATTGCCTTCAAGCATCCAACCTTTCATGGTTTCAGCTAGTTTTTCGGTACTAAACTCACGACCACCAACTTCTAAGGCGATCAGTACTTCATTCGATTTCATGGCATTTAAAATGCTGTCACCTTCAATTTGACGGTATTTTAAAATGTCGGCTTCTGAGTCGTTCTTGCCACGTTTGGCCATAGGCAGTTCAATGATCTGCGTTTGAACAAATGGCTGAATACGTTTGAAATAATCTTCAAAACCCGTCAGAACCCATGCTGGCATTTTTTGACCGATTGTCAGAATACGAATTTTCATACAGCGCCTGAAAGTATACAAAAGAGCATTATAACGGTTCGCTTGCGCTTTGTATGTTCAGACACAATTTGCAATTGAAATCGTGTTCTGCTTGCTGTTTAAATACGCAGCATAAGCAGATTAGATCGAAGATGAAAATTGGAATAATAACAATGAAAAAAACATGGCAGGACGGTAAATTATTTTTGCTCAAGCAAGCAGCAATGCTTTCAATTTTTGCATGGTGTTCATTTGCGGCGTATGCCAACAATATTAGAACCGCTGAACCGGATAATTTAAAAGTCTATTTAGAGCAAATTATTGGTAATGAAGCTGAATATCGTAACTATAAGAACATTCAAGAGTTAAATCGGGTGTCTGCTTGGATTCGTGAGCAGATGCGTTTGTTTGGTGTTAATTGTCGTTTTCAAACCTATACCGTAAACAGCCAACCATACCGTAATGTGGTTTGTCCCTTAAATGCAGGGCATAGCAACCGAGTGATCATTGGCGCGCATTACGATGTATTTGAGGAGCAGCATGGCGCTGATGATAATGCTTCTGGCGTTGCAGGTGTACTCGAAGCTGCTCGGATTCTTTCGGCTGAAAAAGCGCGTTTAAAACAAAATATTGAATTTGTATTTTATACCCTCGAAGAACCGCCGTATTTTAGAACAGAGTCGATGGGCAGTTTTATCCATGCAAAATCGGTAGCAAAGGAAAAGGATAAAATTTCAGGTGTGTATATTCTGGAAATGATTGGTTATTTTGATCCGAAAGTTACCCAAGAATATCCAGTTGGGTTGAAATGGATTTATCCATCGCATACGAATTTTATTGCATCGGTAGGGAACATTCAGTCTCGTGACTTAACCTCATCGTATTGTGCGGCGATGGAGTCTTTGAAGCAGTTGCAATGTGAACGCTTGATTTCACCGTCATTTATTCAGGGTGTTGATTTTTCAGATCATATGAATTATTGGCAATTTGATATGCCGGCGATAATGATTACTGATACGGCATTTTATCGTAATAAGCACTATCACACTGAGCAAGATACCCTGGATAAATTGAACTTGGATAAAATGGCTCAAGTGATCGATGGTTTGGTGAAAACCATCTTAAATTTGAAATAGCATGTCTTTAAAAACATGACATAAAAAACGCAGCCCCGAAAGCCTGTGGACTGCGATAAAAGGTCATCTACCTGGAGATGTAGATGACCATCTTGTTCCAATGATCATCACGCTTTTACACGTGATTGGAACCAATAAAGAAACATACAGCGCGTATATCTCTCTACTATATATGTGGGATAGAGGGCGATATTTCAAGTAATAGCATTCAAATTTTGTAAGACTTTCTTATTGGCTATTATTGATCTTGATGTCGAATTTGAAATAGTTATCCAATCCATAGTTGTAGCTGTTGGCTTGAATCTAGTGGTTGTGAAGAATTTGAATGAAAAGTTTCGAATATACAGTATGAAATAATGGATATAAAAAAGCCCTGTCGAAACAGGGCTTTTTTCTTTTATTGCGAGTTGCTAGCGCTTAGTGACGTGCAGCTTTGCCACCTTCAGTTGCTTTGACAATCGGTGTCTTTGCAAGAGGTTTAGGCATATCAACCAAGGCTAGTGGTAAAATCTCATCAATCGATTTCACTGGTTTAATTTCTAGACCTTCTTTGACATTGTCTGGAATCTCAGCCAAGTCACGAACGTTGTCTTGTGGGATAAAGACAAGCTTGATGCCACCACGGTGAGCAGCGAGAAGCTTCTCTTTTAAACCACCAATGCGCATTGCACGGCCACCAAGACTGGTTTCACCGGTCATCGCAATATCTGGACGAATCGCAATGCCTGTAAACGCTGAAATAAGTGCGGTAGTTAGGGCTAAACCAGCAGATGGACCATCTTTCGGTGTTGCACCTTCTGGTAAATGCACGTGTACATCTGTTTCTTCAAAGCGAATCGCTTCAATACCTAGTTCATCTGCACGGGTACGTACAACGGTCATCGCTGCTGTGATCGATTCTTTCATCACATCGCCAAGAGAACCGGTGGTAATGAACTTGCCTTTACCTTTCACTGCTGCAACTTCAATCGTCAGTAGTTCACCACCAACAGATGTCCAAGCCAAGCCATTTACACGACCCACTTCAGCTTCTTCTTCGGCCATACCGAAGTCGAATTTGTGTGGACCTAAGTAGTCAGGAAGATTTTTCGAATTCACTTCAATTTGAAGATTTTTCGCTTTCTTGCTCACTGCTTCTTTTACCACTTTACGTGCAATTTTAGACACTTCACGTTCTAAGCTACGGACACCGGCTTCACGTGTATAACGTTGTACGATATCGCGGATGGCTTCTTCGTGAACGGTTAATTCTTTCGCACGTAGACCGTTGTTCTTGATGGCTTTTGGAACAAGGTAACGTTCAGCAATATTCACTTTTTCATCTTCGGTGTAACCCGGTAGACGAATCACTTCCATACGGTCAAGCAAAGCTTCTGGAATATTCATGCTGTTTGCAGTACAGATGAACATCACTTCAGAAAGGTCTAGATCAAGATCTAAGTAGTGATCATTGAACTTGCTGTTTTGTGATGGATCTAGGACTTCAAGCAATGCTGAAGCAGGGTCGCCACGGTAGTCTTGCGCCATTTTGTCAATTTCATCGAGTAAGAACAGAGGGTTCTTTACGCCAACCTTAGACAAAGATTGCACAATTTTACCTGGCATAGCACCAATATAAGTACGACGGTGACCACGGATTTCAGCTTCATCACGCACGCCGCCAAGCGCCATACGGACAAATTCACGACCAGTTGCTTTGGCAACAGATTCACCAAGTGAAGTTTTACCTACACCTGGAGGACCAACTAAGCACAGGATTGGGCCACGAAGTTTTTTTACACGTGATTGAACAGCAAGGTATTCCACAATGCGGTCTTTCACGTCGTCTAAACCATAGTGATCGGCATCAAGAATATCTTGAGCTTTCGCAAGGTTAATGCTGACTTTGCTGGCTTTGTTCCAAGGCGTATCTAAAATAACTTCTAGATAGTTACGCACGACAGCAGCTTCGCTTGAAGCAGGTTGCATCGCTTTTAGCTTGCGGAACTCATTTTCAGCTTTTTTACGTACATGTTCAGGTAAATCGGCTTCAGCTAGACGTTTTTCAATTTCTGCAACGTCGTCTTCAGCACCGCCATTCATGTCAGAAAGTTCACGTTGAATGACCTTCATTTTTTCATTTAAGAAGTATTCACGCTGATTCTTTTCCATTTGGCGTTTTACAGAATCATGTAAGGTTTGCTCAATTTGCTGTTCTTCTGACTGTTGTAATAAATAGGTCATGAGTTCAGCTAAATGTGCTTCAAATTCATCATGCTCTAAGAATTTTTGTTTGACATCAATATTCAAAGGCACGCGTGTTGCTACGAAGAATAATAATTGCAGTAAATCATCAATTTTATTGGCTGCTGCAATCAATTCACGTGCATTACGCAGTTTTGCTTCTGCATATTGAGCAAATAAGGTACGTAATTCTTCGACACGGTTATTCTGAGTTTCTGAGTCTACAGAAACCGTCATTGGGCTTAATGAATGCTCGGCAGTCAGGTAATCATCGGCATCGATAATTTTTTCTAGCTTGGCACGATATAAGCCTTCAATCAGTACTTTTATACAGTTTTCATCATTCTCATGATTCACAACTTGCACAATCTTCGCGACAGTACCGTATTGATATAAATTGTCGTGATCAATTTCTTCTGTAAGCGAATCTTTTTGTGCAACTACGAATACAAGATTGTCACTGTCACGTGCGACATTGACTGCATTGATCGACTTTTCGCGACCCACAAACAGTGCAATTTGCATGTGAGGATATACAACCACATCTCGTAGCGCTAAAAGCGGTAATACGCTCGGAATTGTAGTTTCCAAGCTTTCTTCATTCATAATAATCTCAGACATGGGCACTCCTAATGAGTGACAACGGTGTTGCCATGTTTTTTATAGTGATGTGTATTTTTTAAATTACAAGGGTCATGCCAATTAAAATGTATAAAAAATGACTAAATATGTGATTTTTAAGTGTAACTCAGCGTCAAAAATATCAAATTAACGTTTGAAACTTAAAGTTTGAGATGGGCTGATAAAGCCATCTAGCGGTTGATCCCATGCTTCTCGGACTAAGGGGTCTTGGATGAGTTGAAAATCGTGACCAAGTCCTAAACGGTAGGGTATAGAGTGAGCTGTTGCTAATGTTTTATCGTAGAAGCCACCCCCCATGCCAATACGTGTGCCGTACTTGTCGCAAGCGAGCAAGGGCATGATTAAAAGGTCAAGATGAGAAACATGCTTCCCACGACTCGCCATAGGCTCTTTCATGCCGAGTGGGTGATGAGAAAAACGTTTGTTGATGTATTGATGTCGTGAGATTTCAACCCAAACCAGTTGCTGATTCATGTTGCAAATCATGGGTAAATACACGTGTTTTTGATGCGAAAAACAGTAGTGGATGAGCTGTTGAGTGTGAATTTCACCGAATGCATGTAAATACACGCCTATATGCTGACTGCGCTGAAAATGACTGAGTCGGATTAAACGCTGTAGGACCTGTTGTTCAGCTTGTCGTTGGGCCCATAGGTTTAGGCTACGACGCTGCTTGCGGAGTTGTTTGCGAAGGCTGGTGGTGCTCAAAGTCATGATTCATTTCAAAGTAGCACAAAATTCTCAAGGCATTTTAACGCGTTCAAGCTTAAAAGTCCGAAAAAATAGGTTTTATCTTTTTTATATAAAGCGTTCCTTAAACACTAGTTAGCGTAAGGAACGCATACTTATTTAAGGTTTTTTTATACCAAGAATTTGCACATCAACACGGCGGTCTGCTTGTAAGCAAGCTTTTAAGGCATTTCGATCTTGAACATGAAAACAACCATTGGTTACAGGCTGAGTTTCACCTGCTGAATCGAAACTTAATTTGTCAGCAGCAATCCCTTGGTTCATTAAGTAATTTTTGACAGTTAGTGCACGTTGTAATGCAAGTTGCTGATTATATTGCACACTGCCTAAACGGTCGGTATGGCCGGTAAGCTTAATCATATCAATACGTGCATATTGGTTATTAAGTTTAGTTGCTAGTTCATTCAAGCTTGATTTACCTGCAGGAAGTAAATCGTTTAGTTTACCACCATTAAATTTAAATAAAGAATCGGAAGCTAAGTTTATATTATCTAAACTCGGTTCAATTGGTTTTATTACATTTTTTAGAGCATTTTCTCTAATCGGGCAATTATTAATAATAGTGCCATCATCATTTAATATGATGGGCTTGCCGTTATTATCAACAGTAAGTAGTAAATTATTCAAAATTGACTTTTCGTTTACACAATAGCTAACTGAATAATTTTCACAATGATTTGTACAATTTTTCACCTTAAATTGGTATTCACCTTCTTTTAAATAAAAATCAGCAGAATTATTAATATAAAAATCACCGGCTTTAAAGTCATCTATATAGAGCTTAGTTGCACATTTTTGGTTCTTAGCTTGATCATCTGCGCATAATTTTTCATCACGTTGAACATGTATTTTGTATGCATCAATCATATTGTTTTGAAACAATAAATTATCTGGTTTTGCATATTTATTTACGCCAGGAAAAGTTGAACATGCGACAACTGAGCGTCCACAAGTTGAAGTGACTGTGACACCGAATGGTGACATCGTACAGACTTACCCTGATGACACCGATCCATCCACAATTACGCCTGACCAAATTACGGTTAAAGATCCAAATGGCAAAGACATCGTGGTTGAGTTTGGTACACCTGAGACTCAACCAGATGGTTCAATTACGGTAACGGGTAAAGTGCCAGAGGACGTTGAAGGCAAAGTTACGGTTAATGTACCAGAAGGTTCATATGAAGACACTTCGGGTAACCTGGGTCTACCAGGTACAGGCAACGAAAACATCAATATGGTTCCGCTTGTAGCAGAAGTGACGATTACACCAGATGGTAAGATCACTGTGACTTATCCTGATGATGTTGATCCATCGACAATTACAGAAGATAAAATCATTGTTTGAACCGTACCGGGTTTGTCGGAGACCAACTTTCTTGAGAGAATGTTCCAATGACAAAACCAAAATATACCCCTGAAATCAGAGAAAGAGCGGTTCAATTATTGATTGAATCTGAAAAAGATTATCCTTCTACTTGGGCTGCAATCACAGCTATTGCACCTAAGATTGGTTGTACTCCTGAAACATTGCGTGTTTGGTATTTAAAGCATATGGATCAACTAAATCCTGCCAAAGTACAACAGATATCTGACCAAGAAAAAATGAAGCAAATGGAACGTGAAATTAAAGAATTAAAACGTGCCAATGAAATTCTACGTAAAGCAGCCGCTTTTTTCGCCCAGGCGGAGCTCGACCGCCCACACAAATAATGGTGGATTTTATCCAGAACAATAAAGATCGATATAGTGTTGAAGCGATTTGTAGAATTTTACCGATTGCAGCTTCGACCTATTATCGGGCTTTAGATCTCGCTGACAATCCAGAACATCGAGCGAAACGTGCTCTGCATGATTTACATCATGCAGAGCAAAT
>NZ_VPAO01000064.1:0-10356 GCF_013419235.1 Acinetobacter sp. YH12098 | reverse complement strand
TCAGTGATTCACAGGTGCTTGGTGATTTACTTAATCAGATTCCACAAGATGAGCGGATTGACTCTGTTTATACCGATGGAGCTTATGACACCAAGCAATGCCGTCAGGTCATTGCAGATCGGCAAGCGCATGCGGTGATTCCACCTAGAAAAAATGCGAAACCATGGAAAGATACAAAGAGTAGCTCGCTAGAACGAAATGAATTACTTCGAACAGTTAAACGTTTAGGCAGGACACTATGGAAAAAATGGTCAGGCTATCATCGGCGAAGTTTGGTAGAAACCAAGATGCATTGCATTAAATTATTGGGCGATAAACTGAGTGCAAGGAGCTTTCAAAGCCAAGTCAATGAGATTCATACATGTGTGGCAGTCCTCAATAAATTCACTGAATTAGGTCAACCACTTACCCAAGTTATGCCTTAGATTTGGCTCGATTATGGGCGCTTTGCATTTCAAATCTTTGTGCAACAAAGCCCAATTAACATAATACGGATTATGCGAAACGTAGATCCACGTGTTTACACTTTTTGACTTATGACACCCATTATTTAAAATAATGGGTGTTACTCTGTTGAGTTTTCAGAATTCAGTAGAATACATTTACCATCAATTTTACCAACTAAACTTATAGGCTTGGATGTTTCTACATCATCAAAAGATATCTCAACTAATAGATTTTGATCTTCGAAAGATTCTAATTCTTCAATTAATTGCTTGATAGTTTTACCACGTGTGACCCATTCTGGATTTTTAGTCATATTATTTCCAGCTATTAAATATTTCTAAAATTAACATAATACACCTTATACGAATTCCCAGAGCATGGCTTTCAGCCATGCTTTTGTTTATCAAAATAGTATAGATATATGAATTTTAAGATAAAGAAAAAGCCTTATAGTCTCTCCCGGAACTATAAGGCTTATAAATCGCTGTAATTTTTTTCTTAATTACCTACTTTTTTCCTCTATAGGTTATGAATATATTTTACCGATAGGGAAAAAACAAAGATATAAGACAAAAGATGAATATGCTAAGAATTCCGCGTAAAGCCTACTAGTTTCGCATAACGCCCATTATGTTAAATGGATTTTAAAAGGCCTCATATAGAAGCCATTAGAGTATTAGTTGTTACCGCAAAATTGATATGTGAGCATGCCTAATACAGTAAATATCAGTGAGCCGATCACATGGATAGCTATCGTAGAAATTGCATACTCAAATTTTGAAGATTGTAATAAGCCCACCACTTCAACCGAGAAGGTTGAGAAGGTAGTCAATGCACCACAGAAGCCTGTTACGACAAATAATTTGTAATTGGGACTTAGAGAGCTATTTGAAAAAAATGATACTGCTAACCCGATAATGAAAGCACCGATCAAGTTAACCAGTACTGTCCCAAAAGGAATATTTTCAAAGACATTGTTAAATTTAAGACTTATACCCCAACGAAGCCAGGCACCAAATATAGAGCCAAGAGCTATTGATAGAAGGGAAAAATACATAGTGTATGCGCTCCAAAATAAAAGTAGAGCGCACACCTACGCACTCTACTTGGAAAGAGAGTTACGTAGGCATCATCAGCCAGAACTGGCGGTTTGTAAAAGGAGGAATACCATCTCCTTATAAGAGAAATTTTAAAACTATTTTTTGAAAGATCAACAATTTTTAAAATTAACACAATGGCTGTTATTCAAATAGGATTTGGAGGGACTATTTATTCTTTCAATAAGCAAACACTTGTGGAGTTTTTCTTAATTTGTCATCCTTGCGGCCAAGGGTGTCTAGCGTAGCTAAGGCAGGTATTCGTTATAGTCGGGCCGCTATAATACGGATGACGAGTGCCTGTATGTTTAACTTAAATATCTTTAATAAGATCTCTAGCGAAGTATTGACCATCAAAAATGATCTTGAGCTGAAATCTGAAAATCAACTGATAATCAAATATAAGACTTCTACTTCTGAAAATTATAAAAAAGCAATTATTTTGATCTTTAAAGAACGTGGCTATACCAGGTTGGAAATAGGTCAGTTACTTGAAGGACAATTCTAAAGATTTCCTAAAATTAACATAATACACCTTATACGAAACGTGTTATAATTTACTTTGAAATTCATATACTTATTTCAAAGTTTATAGCCCATCTTCCCCAAGGTGGGCTTTTTTTATGATTTTTCACGTTCCACGCCTATTATTTAAGCAATGTTTCACGATTTTGATTAGCTCAATTGAATAATCAGGATGCCTGGTCTTTTTCTTTTTGGCGTTTATGCAGCTCTTTTTTCAGCTCCTTTTTATCCTGGTACGATGCGATCAGCATGATCGGGATCAACAGCGGGGCCACAATAATGCCTAGGGCAATGTCTTTCAGTTTCGGCATGATCTTTCTCCCTTAGTCATTATCAAAAACAGCATTCAGTACACGGCCAAATAAGCCACGTTTTTTCTTTGTCTCATAATGCGTATTTGGTACGTGTTTTGGTGTTTCATTAGGGCGTGTCACCAATGTCTCATGGGATGTTTTAATTTCACTATCTCTATTATTATCAATAGTTTCACTTATTCCACTATTGTTGTCGCATGGTGCATCATTGGAATGTGTCACTGGTGTATCATGAGACATTTTTTCTTCAGACTCTTTATGCCCTAATAGCAATTGAAAGCGGTCTATTTGATCTAAATAGCGTTTCTCACGATCTTTGTATGACTCAATTTCCTTTTTCATAAAATCAACAAGCTGACGTAAATCAGCATCATCTTTAGACTGATCCACTTCTTGTTTTTGTTCATGCTTTTTGATCGGCTCTCCAAAGCATCGGATGACTTCTGCAATATCAAAAAGACCATCAGCGCTTCGAGATATACGCCCTTCTTTTATGGCCCTATATAGCGTAGAACGACTGACGTTAAAGCGGTTAGATACTTCACTTAGTGATAATTTAGCCATTTACTAAATCCTTTTATTTAATGGCATATATCCCACTTTTTTTAGGTATGGATATAGTTCTTTGATTTTTTCAGGATCGTGAAGCATCTCAGCAATACGAATAGCAAATTGTGGATAGCTTTCAGTTCCCTGGGAATACCGACCCATTTCCGGTAGCTCTGAAAGTTTATTGGCAAACATGTGGCGTTGTGCATCGGTCATTTGGGTAAAGAGATCTACCGTGTTTGGATCTCTTTCTGAAGGTATCGAATCAATTTTTTTATGCTTAAAAGTGAATGATAAGCCTGAGATAGATCTTCCTGTTTTGTACTGTTCGTATTTTACATGTATATCAGTCAGCTCATTGATTTGCTTTATGGCTGGTTCTAAAACACGACTTTTAAAATTAACCATTTTTTGATATTCATTCATCTCAAGTCCTAATTTTTCTCTGAACTCAGATAAAGAAATAACAGGTGTTTTTCCTACGTCTCTCCAAGCAATTAGAAACTCATATAGACGAATAGCATATTTGCTAGTTAGTTGCGCAACCTGTTTAAGTTGATAGCTCGTAAAGTGCTTTTCCAATCTTGTAATAAGAGGAACAACATCTGGTGCAAAGGTAACTTCTAATGTAGCAAGGTCATCAACATATGCAATTCGGCTAACCCAGCGGGATTTGACTACAATTTCTTTGTTTGTATCTTTATGAATTTCCTTAAAAGAGAACTTTCTTTCAAAAAGATTATTAACTGCATTTTTTAGAGCGTTATACGCAGCTTCTTTGGTGACATCAAAGCGAGAAGCATAATCAGAAGCATGGATTTCTAATTTACTGTCGGATGAGATCCCTTGGCCTGTTTCTCTTGCTCTTATTATTGATAAAAGGATAAGCCGTTGCTCGGTTACTTCGAGATTATAACTGGCATTAATTAAGGCATTATCTTTTACTACTAAGTCATTTTTCATAAGACTGCATAGGTTATAAGTGTTATTAAGACTACATTAGCATTCGATGTAATCAAATGCAAAGAAATTGTAGTCTTATGACAAAGAAATTGTAGTCTTATGACAAAGAAATTGTAGTCTTATGACAAAGAAATTGTAGTCTTATCCACCTTGAAAGCCTTGCAAACAAAGGTTTTCAGAGAGTCTAAAAGCATTAAAAACTTTAAAAATAATTAAAAGCCAAGGTAAGGAAAAATTGCCCTCGGTTTTCGCTACGCTCAAACTCTATTGAACTTCGCTTTCGCTCAGTTCGTAGGGGCAATTTTTGGCTTAAAATTTCGTGACTTTTAAAAAAGAAAAGCAACTAGGAATTCGCTTCGCTCATAGAACTTTTTCACTCGCTTCGCTCGACATAAAGCCATCGTAATCAGTTCGCACCCATTCGGGATGCTCTGATTCTGAGTTCTTGATACACAGGGGAGCCTGTAATCAGGGAAAAACAGGTGAAAAAATTTAGATCCCTGTAGTTCGCTCGTAGACACTCGCTAAATGCTCTCATTTGCGATTTAAGAGTTTTTTCTTAACTCAACTATAAATCTACTGTGGTTTAGCAAAACATCGCTAAAAACCCTATTTTTTTGCGTTTAAACAGCATTCACCAAGGTCGGTAATCGTTGTTATTTTCATTTTCTGGTTTTTTAGGCTCGTTTTTCTGCTGTTTTTCCAATTCTTGGCGTTTTAAAAATGCCAAATGTTCTCGTTCGTGTCTTTCTTGTTCATAGCGTTGTTCTTTTTGCTCTCGTTCTTTACGTAATTGCTCTCTAAATTCACTTTCTCTGCGATCATTTTCAATTCTTCGTTGGCGATCTACTTCCGTTTGGCGTACTTGCTGCATTCTTTCTTGTTCAATTTTGAGATCATCTGCCCGTTTTGCTTTAAGGAGGGGACTCATATCATCATTAAAATCATGTAGGGTATCGAATGAATGAACGTACTCTCGTTTTAGCTTCTGCCAAAACGTGGGTTTTATCGTTGGTCGTTCAATCCCATTATTTTCCAGTATCTCTGAGCATTGACCTAAGCGTTGGACGACATTCTCAATATCGTATTCTTTAGCAAGTTGTTCGACCTCGGTTGCGTATTCTCTCCAGTTCTCATTTTTTGCCTGTTCTACTGATTTTTCAGTCGCATAAAAATCAGGTTTTTTTATATCTCTGTAAGTATGATGATAAGAGTCATAAAACAAATTATTGGTATGTAGGTAAAAATCGCTTTTGTTTTCTGCTAACCATCGTTTTGTCTTGGTGAGATTTGATTCAATCTGCTTTTGATTATCAGCAGCATTGCTTTGAATGGTGTAAAACTGATTGGCAAATTCTGCATAAATATCTTGGCACCGGATGAAGTCATCATATGCGTTGTCGATCTGTTGAACCTGTTGTTCTTGCAGGCGTTCTTCTTCTAGGTTGAGATTTACTAATTCTGCTAAAAGCTCTTTTTCTTCTGCTTCGGTTAACTGAAGTTCGTTTTCCAGCTGGGTAATCTGATCTTCTAATCGACTTGGAACAATAATTTCTTGATCAAGGCCCTTGATGATCTGTTGGTATTCTCGTGCAGCATCTAAATTTTTGGCTTTGATTGCATCATTTTCAAGTGCAATTCTTGGTAGCACAATTTCAGTGTTACGTTCTTCAAGCGGTCTTTTTTGTTCCTCGTCATATTGTCTGCGAAGTGCTGTAGCTTCATGCCCTTCATGATGGGTGGGTTCAAGGAAACCTAAGCCTTGATCTTTATAACTGCGGTGGTCGATGCGTTCATCTAGTCCAGCATTTTCCAATACTGTGTTTACAACATTGGCAAAAGTTGCTCGGCTGTCCTTCAGGATCTCGGGACCATGGTCGTTGAAGATTCTTTGTTTTTTGCCTAATTCGCCTTTGTCATTCACGACTCTGGTCGTGAACATGATGTGGACATGGAAATTTTTATTATTGGTTTCATCATCATGATCATGTGGTGCATGAATACAAGCATCGACAATCACATTATGTTTTTTGACAAAGTTAGAGCAGAAATCATCAACGATTTTTATGCGTTCTGCATCTGTTAATTCATGTGGTAAAGCACAGATATATTCTTTGGCGAGTCGTGCATTGGCTTTCATTGAGCCATTGGCATTGAATTCTTTTTTTTCTACTGTATTCCAAAGTGTTTGACGGTCTAAAAGTTTTGTATTGGTATGTTCTGGTGCATAAATATTTTTGTATTCAAGTCCCTTTTTTTTAGTGTAGTCCTGAGTCTTTCCAAAAGTCAGATCCTCTAATTTTTCACAGGCACGATAAGCAGCACAAGCAACGGCTGAACGTCCGTCACTTCGTGAGATGTTGCTTTCATTCAAATGAAAAATTGCCACTTTAAAAACCTAAATTTCTGCATACCGTGGTTTTGATTTTTGCAACTTTGAAAAAGTTGCTGACCATGCTAAAGCGAGGTCATGGGGTACAGGGGTTTCCCCCTGTCGCAACGTCCACTTTTGAATGAAATGATAAAAGTGGGTAAGTGCGCCCTTCGTTTCACTTCGGGAAAACTTCGCTTCGCTACGTTTGATATTGCTCGCTTTGTTTTTTGACTCTATGATGATGTTTGATTATTGATCATCACGGTTTAATACTATGTCAGATATTCAAGAAAAGAAAGATGCAGTTTTAAAGAAACTCACCAAAGCACAGCAGAAAAAATTATCCCTGCAAGAGCAAATTGAGTATTTAAAAAAAGAACAAGAGCAGATCTTAGAACAGGCAAAACAGAAACAGAATGAGCTTAAACTCAAACAGCAAAAACTTTTAAGCGAAGCAAAAGCCCAAGAACGGAAAAATGAAACTAGACGGAAAATTTTGCTTGGCGCTTGGGTTTTGAATAAATTTAAGAATGATGAATCTTTTAAACATCAATGGGCTGATTTTGAGCAGTTTTTAAGTGCGGAAAGTAAGACAGAAGAAAATAGACAGAAAGATAAAGAGCTTTTTAATGATCTTTTTAAGGGATAAGTTCTAAATTTCATATAAGAGATTTTATGTTAAATCACTGATGTTTGATTTTAGAATAATATTATGAATTGCTTTTATCTCTTCCTCTTTTTGAGCTTGAAACTTTCCATAAGTTGAAAAATGTAAATGCTTATAGATTAAAGGTTTTTTTTCATGAAAAACTTTAAGAGTATGTCCTTCTATTTGTTTAGCATCATTCATCCATGAAAATATAGATGTTTTTTTCATTAATTTAAAAACAGCGTCAGAGATAAATACAGCTTTAGTGTGTTCTGAAAAAATGGCTTTATGAATGTATTGTAGATGATTTTTATCAAGATCAGAGCTTTTCAAATCATTTCTACCAGTTGTGGGAAGATGAAGAAGCTCGATAAATGAAATACGAGAAGCATCTTTGCAAGAAAGTCTAATTTTTGAAAATTCTTTATGATATTTTCGCCCATCTCCTTTATATCCATCTAATAAAAAAGGATGATGTACATTGTATTTCTGCCAAAATGAAATAGCATCCTCATGATATTCAATGATTTTAGAAAATATTTTTTGTTCTTCAATATTGGGAGCGTAATTGGCATCTAAGCCAATAAATAAAAACTCTGCTTGAGTAGGACAACATCCCTGATAAGGTTTTTGGCGGAAAGCGTGAATTAGTTTTTCACTTGGATGAACGTTATACATATTTTTATCAGTAGACGTAATGCAAAGAATATTAGTTTATCCGATATAGACACCAACATATTAAACCGTCCGATAAGAAAATCGCAAAAGCGCATATTCTAAAAGTGGACATTTTTATTGGTGAGAATATAGACATTTTGAATGGGTTCTAACAGAGAGCTGTAATCTCTCGTTTTTTTGTTCTAAAACTGCTAAAATTCTTATACGCCATTGACGTACTTGAACCTATGCTATTCATTGAAACCAGTATTTTTACCAAGCAAATCAAAGAGCTTGTGAGTGATGAAGAGTATCGTCAGCTCCAGCAAGATCTCTTGGTACAGCCCGATAAAGGCGACTTAATCAAGAATGGCGGTGGTATCCGTAAAGTACGTTGTGCTCAAGGTAATAAGGGTAAAAGTGGTGGTATCCGGGTGATCTATTATTGGGTCACAGAGGATGATCAGATCTTTTTCCTAGTGGCTTATCCAAAGTCTGTGAAAGATAATCTGACCGACAAAGAGACCTCGATCCTACGTCAATTAGTGAAGGAGCAATTTCATGGATAACAACTTATTTGATGACCTGGTTGCTTCAATCAAAGAAGCTGGTGCTATCAAACGTAATGAGATAAAGGCCAGTCGAGTTACAGCGCTTGAATTGCCGGATATTAAAGAAGTACGTGAGAAAACTGGCTTAACCCAGGCAGAGTTTGCTGCACGTTTGCATATCAGCGCGAGAACTCTACAAAACTGGGAACAAGGCCGTCGCTATCCGACTGGTCCTGCAGCAACTTTAATTCGTATTCTTGATGCTCATCCAAGTCTAATTTAGAAAATTGAGATAATAAAAAAGCCCGACATCCTGTCGGGCTTTTTCATATCGGGTTGCTAGTCTTACTGATCTCGTGCTGCCCATTCCTTGCGCTATTTTCTTATTCTTGTTTTCTAGAAACATCCAGTTCCCTTATGTATTCATCATAGGGCTAATGCTTTGGATTACCAATCCGCAAAATCCTTAAATCTGTGTAAGTTTTAGCTTACAAAGTTGGCCTACTTTATCCCAAGAGTTGTCCGCAGAAATTGGGGATAGTTTCGGGATGTGGGGTATTGATAAGCCAGAGAAAAACGACAATTTGATTAAATATTGATCAATTTTATTGGCAAGAAGTATCAAAATTGCTTAAAAAGAAACCGACTTGTTTCCAAGTCGGTTTTTTGTGGTTTTTTAGGGGGATGAAATTTTTTTTAACTATATGAAAAACAAAGATATTTTAAAAAGCATTTCGTATAACCACCATTATGTTAAATAGGCTAAAAATATACTGTAATTTTAGAGTTTTCTTTTGGATATGATATAAAAATGTACAGACCTAACAGTTTAATTTAAAAGTTAAAAATTGAATAAATTAACAAATATTTTTATGGCTTTAGGAGTATGCCTTTCAATGGAAACATTTGCCGAACCTGTTTTTTCTAATGATTTATTAGCGAAAGCTGAAAATTGAGATACTTCTGCCCAGTTAGAATTAGCTGAGATTTATCTATATGGCCATGGTGTTGATTCAGATGAAAATCAAGCTGAAATTTAGACCTCTTGCGAAAGTATTATTTTTGACTATTTTAGACTTTGATATTTATTTAAAAATCAACGTTTATCACTGATTAAATTTTGACTAACGCAAGAGGTCTAATGGAGTAGATAATGTTTAATCTAATCGATAAACAATTTGATGAATTAATGAAATCGGCTAAGTTTCAGGCATTAGATGGTATTTGGCTATCAATTAGTCGATTAGATAATGATTTAGAATTTTATGAAATTGTGGATAATAACTTTGATTTAAAAAAAACAATATTTTTCTATATTTTAGAAAAGTTAATGAGAAATGGTGATTTATTACTTGCTAAAAGCGAAAATGATGAAATTTTATATGACATACCTATCTCTGAGCAATTGGAATGGTTCAAACTATCATTCCCTAAATCAGAACGACATGCAGAGGAATTAGGGGTTGTTGATGTCGGAACTTGGCTTGTTGTTTACGATAAAGATTTTTGTCCATTAAGACCTGTTTGGGTCTATACACTTAAAAATGGTGAAAAACATTTAGAGTGGGCATAATGATTAATAAGTTTAATGTTGATCAAATTGACTATATGTTAAATTTTCAAGAAGCGAAGTATCATGATTTAGGATGGTTATGGGGTGCAATTGACAGCTTAGAACGAAATATCGGTTTACCAGTAAGTTTAATAAATAATTTTGCTTTGAAAAAATAATTTTTTTCAATATGTTAGGCTTTGTTGCACAAATCTATCTGTAAAGGCTTTTTCAGCGATATAATTTTCAAATGAAGAAGCCTACACACAAAATCTACCGCATAACCAATTGGCCCGCATATAACCGAGCACTCATGAGTCGCGGAAATATTGCCATTTGGTTTGATCCTGCTACGCAATGGTATGCGCCATCAAAAGGCAAACAAGGGCGAAATCAAACCTACTCCGACGCAGCCATCCAATACTGCTTAATGATTAAATCCTTATTTCGTCTGTCTTTACGTATGGTTACTGGCTTTGTGCAAAGTCTGATTAAACTTTGCGGATTAAATTGGATAGCTCCAGATTACACCACGCTTTGTAGACGAAAACAGCATATTGATATTGCAATCAGCTACCAAAAAAGTAGCGATGGGCTGCATCTACTCGTAGACTCTACAGGCATGAAGTTTCTAGGTGAGGGCGAATGGAAACGCAAGAAACATGGAGCTGAATATCG
>NZ_VPAO01000063.1:0-10696 GCF_013419235.1 Acinetobacter sp. YH12098 | reverse complement strand
AAGCAGATGAAATATTATTGGCGAGATTTTCAAGTCATGACAGCTGATAAAATAGAGCAATGGGTGGAGAAAGTATCAAACCAATTCGGAAAAGAATACATGTTTACTTTTTAATGACAACTTATTAGTGATGAGTCTGGTGGATATGGATTGTATGCTAGAGAAATTCCAGTTTTTCAAAAATTTATACAGGATATTGCTCAAGCATATGAAGATAAATATATTGAAAAAAATGAAGAAAGAGGAAAATTATTATTAACATTAATGGAAAATGATAGTTATGAGTTTCACCAACAAATTACGAATAAATTTTACGATTATCCAATCTTAAATGTATTAGAACCTCAAGACTTTCTTAATCAACTTTTTAAAATTAACTATAGATGTGCTATGTCTGCGATAGATTGATTAAAATCACGCTATACAGCACGTTCCCAAGCTAAAATTTATTTACAGGAAGAAAACTGGTTTGAGCGACTTATTGTAGTAACAAATGAAAAACTAGCTCAGCCTATAACTATTTTGGAAAAGCATAAATTACAAGATAAATTTTTGCCTAACTTAACAGAAATTAAGAACACCGCATACAAAGGCTAAATCGTACTTTCATGGAAAAGTTAATAAATTAAAAGCCAAAAAAAGCCCCTACAACGTAGAGGCTTTTTCTTATCTTAATCTAAAAATTAAGACACTTTATCACCAGCTTTAGCACCGCTTTCAGGTGAAATCACCCAAACGCCATCGCCATTACCCGCAGCTAATACCATACCGTTAGAAATACCAAAACGCATCTTACGTGGTGCAAGGTTAGCCACCATCACTACCAATTTGCCTTTTAAGTCTTCAGGTTGGTAGAACTCACGAATACCGCTAAACACGTTACGTGGCTCAGCTTCACCGACATTTAAAGTCAATTGAAGCAGTTTGTCAGAACCTTCAACATGAGCTGCTTCCAAAACTTCTGCGACACGCAGGTCAACTTTCATAAAGTCTTCAATGCCGATGATTTCAGCTTCTCCAACTTTAGGCTCAGGTTTCTTTTCAGCTTTCTTCTCTTTTTTCTTTTCCGCTTTTGGTGCTTCAGCAGGCGCAGTTAAAGAATCTTTAGAGGCATCGACCATAGCAGCAACTGCTTTCGGGTCTACACGTTGCATTAATGGTTGGAATTGAGCAATTTCATGATCAACTAAAATCGTTTTGCCTGAAGCAAAGTCGAAAGATTCTAATTTTAAGAAGCTTTGAACTTCTGCTGCCAATGTAGGCAATACAGGTGCAAGATACACCGCCAATTGACGGAATAGGTTAATACCTACTGAACATACGTCATGAACTTGCTGTTCTTCACCTTCAATTTTCACAAGCGCCCAAGGCTTTTTCTCGTCGATATATTGGTTGGCTTTGTCAGCAAGCGCCATGATTTCACGGATGGCTGCAGAGAATTCACGCGCTTCATATTGAGCAGCGATTGATGCACCTGCATCAATAAAGCTTTGTACCAATTCAGGCTCAGCACACGTTGCAGAAAGTTTGTTATCAAACTTAGTATTGATGAATTTCGCACAACGGCTTGCGATGTTCACAACTTTACCAACAAGGTCTGAATTCACTTTCTGAACGAAATCATCAAGGTTCAAGTCAGAGTCTTCAACTTTGTCAGAAAGTTTAGATGCGAAGTAGTAACGTAAGTATTCAGGGTTCAAATGCTCAAGATACGTTTCCGCTTTAATGAACGTACCGCGAGATTTAGACATCTTCTGACCGTTTACAGTCAAGAAACCATTTACGAATAAGCTTGTTGGGGTACGGTAGTTTGCACCTTCAAGCATTGCAGGCCAGAACAATGCGTGGAAGTAAACAATGTCTTTACCAATGAAGTGATACACCTCATTTTTCGAATCTTTTTTCCAGTAGTCGTCAAAGCTGAGGTCAGGACGCTTAGTTTTGATGTAGTTTTCAAAGCTCGACATATAGCCGATTGGCGCATCGACCCAAACGTAGAAATATTTGTTTGGCGCATCTGGAATTTCAAAACCGAAGTAAGGCGCATCACGGGAGATATCCCAATCAGATAGACCAGCTTCAAACCATTCATCGAGTTTGTTGGCAATCGACACAGGTAAACGACCTTCGTCACGTGTCCATTTTTGCAGGTATTCACCAAAGTTCGGCAGTTTAAAGAAGTAGTGATCTGAAGATTTTTCTACAGGTGTCGCACCACTTAAAGTCGATTTCGGATTCAACAATTCAGTTGCGTTATAGGTTGTACCACATACTTCACATGAGTCACCGTATTGGTCTTCCGCTTTACATTTCGGGCATGTGCCTTTAATGAAACGGTCAGACAAGAACATTGCTTTTTCAGGGTCAAACAATTGCGTCACAGGGCGTACAGCAATGTTGTTCGCTTCACGGTTTTTAATATAAATCTCAGAAGCACGTGCTTGGTTTTCAGGGCTGTTAGTCGAATCGTAGTGATCGAAGTCAACTTTAAAGCCCGCAAAGTCACGCTCATGTTCTTTTTGAACATTGGCAATTTGCTGTTCAGGCGAAATACCATTGGCTTCCGCACGGAGCATAATCGCTGTGCCGTGAGCATCATCCGCACATACATAAGTCACGTTATGACCCATTGCACGCATGGCACGAACCCAAATATCAGCTTGGATATAACCGAGTAAATGACCCATATGAATTGGGCCATTCGCGTATGGAAGGGCGTTAGTAACTAAAATATTACGCACGGATATGACTCTCTCATTCGTATTTATGCAATGGGCTGTAATTTTACATGAGATAGCCAGTACTTGCACAAGGGAATAGGTGAAATCTTTGCAAAAGTAAAAAAATCTATATTGCTGACACAATTACAGTGATAATAGGGCATATCTGTGATGCCTTTAGAGTGACAAGCCCATGTACGACGACGATTATGATGACGACCAGCCTGTGACCCGTATTCCGCAAAATCAACAGCGTAATAAACAACTCGGTCAGCACATTGTCAAAGAAGCACAACAATACCTTGAGCAGATTTCGGCAGATGAACATGCATTACTGATTCAGACTTTACGTGATTTGGCTACAACTGAACCTTACTTCGAGGTATTGGCCGATGAGCTTGATCAACCTGTAGAAATGAAAGTGGCAAATGACGCCTTAAACTTGTTGTACTTTTGGCAATTGCTGCATCAACATGAAGATCAAAAACAGTTTCATTTACTCGATGCGATTAACACCGAGTTTTTTCAGACAGAAATGTTGAAAGCCTTTGATGCCTTAGAGAGTGGTGAAAATAAAGCGCAACGTCGTTTGGTTCTACTTGAAGCTTTTAAACTGTATAAGCTGAATTTCCATGCCGGTTGTATCCCTGTCTTGTATGCACAGTTAGAAGGCATTTTAACGGATGTACTGATTCAAACGGGCTTTTTAAAGCAGAGCGGTACCAAGTTTGTCGATGTCTACAAAATTGTACCCGGTCTAAAAGGCAGTGAAATTAAAAGCCTGTGGCACAAATCTAAAATTGCCAATGAGTTGAATCCGTATTTTGCCGAATTGGCAGCCTACCAAATGGATAGCAGCTCTACCGTAGCGATGACCCGTCATAATATTTTGCATGGTACCGATGTCGCGCATTTTAATCAGGGACGGAGTTTTATCCTGTTTATTTGGCTGTTTTCCGCAGTGAGCTTTATGAGTACGGTCAGCAAATAAGTTTAATTTCAAGAGATCAATGCATAGGAGTGGCATTGATCTCTTTGCATTACATCATCCTTTAAAATTAAAAGCATAGAGTAAAATCGACCATGCATATTTGCATCAAGCCATTGTGAAAATAGGCAATCACATGGCGTTTTCCTGTGGTTGATTTGTTTCTAAATGCGTCTATTTCAAGTATCTGCTTCAAATCGCGTTATAACTATTGTTAGACAATAACAGAGAAGAGGCGAGAACGATGACAACTGAAAATAAAATTGATCAATTGAAAGATAAAGCGTCAGAGTTGGGTGATGATCTAAAGCTCAAAGCCAAAGAGGCTCAACTTGAAGGTGAAAAAGCACTCGATGGTACAAAGCATAAAGTTGAAGAACTCAAGCTTGAGGGTGAAAAAACCTTAAATGACGCCAAACATGAACATGCAGAACAGCATGCTGAAACCAAAGACCGTCTAGAGCAGTTAAAAGCAGAAGCGAGTCATAAATTTGATGAAGCAAAAGTCAAAGCTTCCGAACTTAAACATGAGGCTGTCGAAAAATTTGATGAACTCAAAGTGCAGGCGACAGAGAAATTTGACGAGTTAAAAAAGAAAGCCACTGACACACTGAATAAGTTTAAAAAAGATGACCAAACTTAATTGGGTCTAATGAAAAAAGCCGCTCTATCTTGAGCGGCTTTTTTAGGTTTCATTGCTTTAATCCATCTAAATTTTCAGTCTTAATATTTTTGACTTGATCATCGACTACGGTAATCACGTAGCGCATATTGGCAATTTCATAGGTGTAATCTACCGCTAGTTTTGTAGGCAGATTTTTCTCTTGCAGCGGATAGGACACCATTTTCATCGGAGAAGCTTGCATACGCGAGCGCATGAGATCGAGGCTATCACCAATCGCCACAGTTTGTCGGTCAGGTGTTTGAATGGCTTCAGTCGCAATTTCTGCATAGGCTGCTGAAGTCAGGAGCATCAAGGCGCATAAAGTCGTTTTATACACAGACTTCTTATACATAGTCTTCCCCATTTTTAAAATTAAAAGTACAAAATGTGCCTTTAGATTGCACATCCATCGCTTTGATTATTCTGTTGAAACGATTGAAATATAGACTGAAATTGCTCTGAAAATGTATGGTTGATATGTAATCAATTTCAAATTTAGTGCCTTTGGTTTAGCCGCATAGATCAACAACAAGGGTATTTAAAGTGGCGCACGATTGAAAACTTGCTTGAAAGCTGACTAAAATACTCAACTTTATAAGCTTATAGGGATAAGTCATTCATCTCCCTCTTACTCTGTGGCAGATGAACAGGTAAACTATCGCTATTATCTTTTGATGTTCCTGTTTGGAGACAACATAATGTCGTGGCTTTATTCTCTAAAATCTGTGTTTTCACCCTCCCAAGAGGTGAAAGAAGAGGAAATCCAACAGGTTTTACAAAACTATGTACTTCCCAATTCAAATAATGCTTTAAAAGACCGTATTACACAGGTAAATGTGCAAGGTCAGATCTTGCAGATCACGATTAATACCTTTCCTTCAGAAGCCGATGACTTACAAAAAATCCATGATGATTTGGCCGATGCATTGGAAAAATGTGGCATCACAGAATTAAATATGCACGTGATTCAGCAAAAGACTGGACATACATCGGGTGGTTGCGGTCATCACCATGCAGAAGGTGAAAGCTGTTCTAGCCAAGAAAAAGCTGAAAGTTCAGCAGCAAAAAGCCAGTTACCTCCAGTTGTGGATGCGTCTGCGGAAACACCCGAAGCACCTGCCGAAGTTGATCCGAATAACCCACCGATTCAAAAAGCCGCTCCACAACAGCGTGATGTACCGAAACACCCACGCATTAAAAATGTCATTTTGGTGTCATCTGGTAAAGGTGGTGTGGGTAAATCGACCACCACAGTGAATTTGGCGCTTGCATTACAACAACTGGGTTTAAAGGTTGGGGTATTGGATGCAGACATCTATGGTCCAAGTATTCCAACGATGCTTGGCAACGCAGGCCGCACGCCGATGATTGAAGCTGAGCAATTTGTTCCCATCGAAGCCTATGGTATGGCTGTGCTTTCAATTGGTCACTTAACTGGAGATAACAATACGCCAGTGGCTTGGCGTGGGCCGAAAGCGACAGGGGCGTTAATGCAGCTCTTTAACCAAACTTTATGGCCTGATCTGGATGTATTGGTCATTGATATGCCACCAGGCACAGGTGATATTCAGTTGACACTTGCACAGCGTATACCGGTGACAGGTGCTGTGATTGTGACGACACCACAAAACGTTGCATTAATGGATGCAACCAAAGGTATTGAGTTGTTTAACCGTGTACACATCCCCGTGATGGGCGTGGTTGAAAATATGTCGACCCATATCTGTTCAAACTGTGGGCATGAAGAGCAAATCTTTGGCACAGGTGGTGGTGACCAACTTTCAGCTCAATATGACATTCCACTCTTAGGTCGTTTACCGCTGAATGTACAAATTCGTGAAAATGCCGATGCAGGGAAACCATCTGTGATAGCAGGTGATGATGCTGCTGAAAGCTACATGGCGATTGCACAAAAAGTTGCAGATGCATTACCTCAGGCTGAAAAAGATAAAAACCGTATTTTCTAAGGGTGAACTGAAATTTAAGTTGATCGTATTAAAATCTGGCCTCGTGCCAGATTTTTTATAACGTGGTATTGGGAGTGTTTGAAAATTATGAGTACTGAACTTTAGACATTCAACGATGTCTATGAATTACACATCTAAAAAACGATTTGCACAATTTCTTATTTTTCCTGCGATTATAAGCCGTCTGCCAAGGATAAAATTCTTGAGGCATATCAAAGGATGTCGCGTTTGTACTTAGTTTTTACAAAATAGCTTTCACGATATTTCTATTATTTTGGCTAGGATCAATTCTTTGAACGGCAGTAACTGTACAAACGCATTGTGTCTTAGATTTTTTGCCAAATGTCCTCTGTTACAAGGGGCTTAGCATTGAAAAAATATAGAGGAACAAATAATTTTAAATATTATTTGAAGTCATTAAAACCCACCCATCAAATGAGGGTACGCCTTAGTCTAAGAAATTAAAAAGCCCGGTAATTACCGGGCTTTTTAATTGGTTTTTTAGGAGGAAAGAGACGGGTTTGCTTTACGTTTAGCAGTGATAATATTCACCGTAATTGCGATGATGACCATGATAATGCCTACAATATCTGTAATGGTTTCTGGAATAATCATACACAGCGCACCCACACCTAAAAAAATACGCCAGAACCAGTTGAGATAAGTCTTGAAATAACCTTCAACTGCGGAGCCTAAAGCGAGAATTCCTATCACTGAAGTGACAGTAATACTCACTATAGTTGTCCATGCAGGAAAGGCAAATTCTCGAGCATTGACTGCAACATTGGTGGTATCAATCATCAGCATGGCAGGGTTATAAACGAATAAAAATGGAACAATAAAACCAGCAAGAGATAGTTTTAAGGCCTGAAACCCAGTGCGCATTGGATCACCGCCTGCAATTCCTGCGCCCGCAAAGGCGGCAAGGGCAACTGGTGGGGTGATGTTTGCAAATAAACCAAAATAGAACACAAACATATGCGCGACTAATACAGGGATATCAAAGTTTGCGAGTGCTGGTGCTGCCATGGTGGCAGTAATGATATAGGCCGGAATAGATGGAAGCCCCATGCCTAAAATCATCGATGCAATCATGGTTAAAAATAAAGTGAGAAAGAGACTACCTGCACCTAAACTCATAATTGAAGAAGTCATTACTGAACCAAAACTTGTCAGACTTACTACGCCGATAATAATACCAACGACAGCACAAGCAGCCATCACAGATAATGATTGTTTGGCTCCATCAACGAGCGCATCTAAAATATCTTTTACACCCATTCGTGTTGATTTTCTTAAAGCTGCTACAAAGATGGTCAGGACGATGGTGTAGACAGCAGCATAGCTCACAGGAATATTTTGAAATAAGAAAAAGACCAGTGCCAAAATTGGAATAAGTAAATGTCCACGCTCTTTTAGAACTTCTTTTACTTTAGGTAAATCAGCTTTAGGTACGCCTTTCAGATCATCTTTACCCGCACGGAAATGAACTTGAGCCATGACGCCAAGGTAATACAATAAGGCAGGTAATAATGCGGCTAGTGCAATCGTGCCATAACTCACGCCAGTTGTTTCGGCCATAATGAAGGCACTCGCACCCATGACTGGCGGCAAAATTTGTCCACCGACGGATGCACTGGCTTCAACGGCACCAGCAAAATTCTTGTGATAACCAATTTTTTTCATCAATGGAATGGTAAATGAGCCTGTGCCAACAACATTGGCAACAGCAGTTCCATTAATACTGCCCATAAATCCACTTGAAATTACAGCAACTTTGGCAGGACCACCTTGTTTATGACCCGCCAATGCCATGGCAAGATCATTGAACAATTTCCCCATACCTGATTTTGCAAGAAAAGCACCAAAAAGGATAAATAAGAAAATAAAAGTGACGGATGCACCAATTGCCGAAGAATATAAGCCTTCGGTTTTTAAATACATATGTCCGAAAATGTCGCTGATGGTATAAGGGCGAGTAATTAATCGATCTGGCAACCAATCAAAGTGACTGATAAATGTATAGGTCAGGAAAATTAAACTTAAAATGGGCAGCATCCACCCCATGACCCGGCGAGTTGCTTCTATGACTAATACCACACTCATAATTGCAAACGCGATATCTAAGGTATTTGGAATACCACCTCGAGTGGTCATAATAGATTGATATTCTTTCCATAAATATAAAAAACTGAAGATGGAAAGCAAAGCCAAGAACCAATCGAGAAGTGAAATATGCTGCCGGGAGCTTGCTTGACGAGCTGGATAGAGTAAGAAAATGAGTGCTAGGCCAATAGCGACATGGGCTGCACGCTGTATTAACTCAGGTAAAGGATTAAACGTAATAAATAAATGAAATAATGAATAAAAGATCGCTACAAATGCAACAAAGTAGGTAACAGATTTGCTCATATTGATTCGAGTAACAGATTCCCGATCAAATTTTTCTAATATGGCTTGTTGTTGTTTCTCATCGAGTTGTTCTAATACAACTTTATCTTCTTTGGAATTCATAGGCATTCTCCAATCCACCAAGACTTCCATTTGGGTTGATATTGAACCGAGATGTTGACCAAACTATAGTCTGGGTAACTTTGAAAAATAGACCAAATTTTTTGGTCAGCGAGGATCGTGCCTTGCATATTTCTAGAAATCACCCAGTTGATTTCATCTATATTTTGATTGACCCGCATTCTAATCACACCATTTTTTTGAAACTCAATGGGATAATTTGAGGGTGTACCTGCACCAAATGAAATCAAATCGGTGTGGCGCAGTAAAAACTTATTCTTTTGACGCTGATATTGTTCAGACCAAGCCGTCTTTTCTACTGAATGCTTCCACTGTAAATCAAATTGATCAGTTGAAATTTTGCATATATCAGTTTCAACTCTAACCTGCGTATACAGTGTTGGATAGCTAGCATAGATTAAGAAGAACAATATAAAAAATGCAGTATAAACTGCATTTTTTTGAAGCTTATTATTTTTTAGCCACTTCATCATAGTAGCGTTTCGCGCCTGGATGTAGAGGCGCTACAAGGCCTTGTTGAGCACCTTCAAGCGTGATTTCTGTTGCTGCTTGGTGTGAAGTTGCCAATTGAGGCAAACTGTCAAAGAAAGTTTTTGTTAGTTTGTAGACATCATCATCCGATATATCTGAGCGAACAACTAATGCATTTTTAATTGCGGCAGTTTGAATGTCCACAGTATTGCCATATGTGCCTTTTGGAATAATCATCGGTAAGAAATAACTTTGATCTTTAGCTATTTCTTTGACTTTATCTGCATTGATTGAAACCAACTGTAGATCAAAGCTTTGTTGAAGTTCCATGAGTGATGAATTTGGAATGCCACTAGTCAGGAATGCTGCATCAAGCTTGCCACCTTTTAAAGCATCAGCGGCTTCAGCATAGCCTAAATAATCAACTTTAATATCTTTATAGGTGATTCCAAAACCATTCAACAGTGTACGTGCATTTACTTCTACACCTGAATTTTGTGCACCTACAGCGATACGTTTACCTTTCAAATCTTCGATATTTTTGATCCCTGATTTTTTAGAGGTTACGATTTGTACGTAGTTGGGATAAAGCGCTGCGACTTGGCTGACATTCTCAACTTTACCATTTGCGAAACTTCCTGTTCCGTTCAGTGCTTCTGTTAAGCTGTCACTCATAACAAATGCCATTTCAACTTTATTCTGTTTGAGAAGGTTTAAGTTTTCGACGGATGCACCTGTAGTTTGAGTCTTAGAATTTACACCAAAGGTTTTGTTATAAATTTCTGCAAGACTTGTCCCAATCACATTGTAAGGTCCTGATGCCCCACCAGTTGCAATGGTTACGAACTTGGTTTGAAGTTGGTCAGATGTAGCAGTTTCTGCGCTTTTTCCTTCCGTGGTATTTTTTGAAGTAGATTGATCATTTGAGCAAGCAGTAATACACGCCAAAGTAACCGAGAGTAACGTGAGTTTTGTCCATTGGTTCATAGAAACGTCCTTTTACACATAAATTTTGAATATTGATTTGATGAGTTTTAATTTCCACTACTCAATTGAACATAACTTAATCAATTATTTTTGAAAAGTATTTTTTTTTGATTTTTTAGTCTCCAATAAATAATGGTTATGCGTAAGAATGGCATGGAGCTATATCGTTTATTTTAATAATATTTTGTTACGTGTAAAAACTGTAGGGTATACATGGAATCATGTGAAATTTCTTTTATAAATAGATCTCTTTCATAAATCAAAAAACGATCTTCTTTTTGGTTAATATTTGCACTCCGGATTTCTTAGCATTCGTGCATAATCTGCGGATGAAATACATCGATTCAAACAAGCTTTCTGATCCTCA
>NZ_VPAO01000062.1:0-10864 GCF_013419235.1 Acinetobacter sp. YH12098 | reverse complement strand
ATAACAGTTGTGCTGGCGACAATAGCAAGAGTGAACCACCTGATCCCTTCCCGAACTCAGAAGTGAAACCTCTTAGCGCTGATGGTAGTGTGGGGTTACCCATGTGAGAGTAAGTCATCGCCAGCTCTTTATTCGAAACACCCCCTGATACGTCAGGGGGTGTTTTTTTATGCGGGGAAAAAGGGAAAGTTATCAAAATAGAAAAATAATAAGAGAAGCAAATTCAAAAAATAGGAAAACGAGAGATATTAAAAAAGAATGAGGCTAAACAGCGCTAAAAATTTACATCAAGGCAAGCCTATATTCTTTATAGTGAAGTTTAGTCGCCAAAGTATAAAAACAATAGGATGTGCAAATGCTCCAAGATCTCGATAAAGTCTCTATTTTAGAGATATTGCAGCAACGCTTTGAGGCAAATATGCAGCGGCATCCAGAATTACTTTGGGATGATGTAAAAAAACAATTGATAGCACAGCCCTCAAAACTAAAAATTTTAATCGAAATGGAAAAAACAGGCGGTGAGCCAGATATTGTGACGCTGAATCAGCAATCTCAAGACCTGATATTTTATGATTGCAGCTTAGAGTCACCAAAGCTTAGACGAAGCTTGTGTTATGACCGTGATGCCTTGGAGAATCGGAAGGATCATCCTCCCCAAAATAACGTTATAGATATGGTGCGAGACATCGGTGCTGAGCTACTGACAGAAGAAGACTATCGAGCGATACAGCAAGTTTTTCATTTCGATTTAAAGACTTCGAGCTGGATTGTGACGCCAGCGGATATTCGGCAAAAGGGCGGGGCACTGTTTTGTGATCGACGTTATGATCATGTATTTAGCTACCATAATGGCGCGCAGTCATATTATGCGTCTCGTGGATTTCGCTGTAAGCTGGTGATCGCTTAATCTCAGTGCTATAAATGTTTTTAAAACAATCAAGTGCGTTAAAGCGAGCTTTTCTAAAGATGTAATTGCGTTTGTTTTTTAGACATTTAAAATTTTTCTAAACTAAAGATAGAAATAAATGATGGTGTGTCGTTCTGAAGTTTAATGAAAGAATAGAAGAATTAGGCCTGAAAATAAGGGTATTATTATTTAAAAAAATCAGTTAAATAATCATATATTGATAATGTTTAATAATTAAACTAAAGCATGAAAAATAACACAATTAACATGTACTTATAAGCGACTAGATTTATTAAACATACGTCTAATATCCCTAGAAAACACTGTTCCGTATATTCCGTGGCTGTTGAATTTTACTTAAAAATTCAATGAATGTTATGGACAAGTACTCATGGGAGATGAGAACGATGACAACGGAAAAAATAGACATAAATTCTGTAGTCGATAAGGCTAAATTTACCCCGTTCCACTTCAATGTAGTGGCTTGGTGCTTATTGATTATTTTATTTGATGGCTACGATTTAGCGATTAATGGCGTGGTTTTACCATTATTGATGCAAGACTGGGGCTTAAGTGCAATGCAAGCGGGGATGCTTGCCAGTACTGCGCTCGCAGGCATGATGTTTGGTGCCATGTTCTTTGGTTCTTTAGCGGATAAGATTGGCCGTAAAAAAGTCATTATGATCTGTATCGTTTTATTTAGTGGTTTGACCTTTGCCGGTGGTTTTGCGTCGAATCCAACAGAATTTGGTATTTTGCGTTTCTTGGCTGGTTTAGGGATTGGCGGTGTAATGCCTAACCTTGTGGCTTTAACGTCTGAATACGCGCCGCAGAAGATGCGTAGCACACTGGTAACGACGATGTTTAGTGGTTATGCAGTCGGTGGTGTGATGGCGGCACTTTTAGGTTCATGGTTCACCCCTGACTTTGGTTGGCAAATCATGTTCTTTATTGCGGGTATTCCACTTTTCCTTTTACCAGTGATTTGGAAATTCTTACCTGAATCTTTGGCATTTATGGTGAAAGAAAACAAACAGGAAAAAGCTCGCAGTATCGTGAAGCGCTTAGCGCCTGAAGTGAAAGTAACCGAAAATACAGTGTTCACTTTACCGCAGGAAAGCGTGCCTGAAGCTGCTAACGTGGTGAGTTTGTTCCGCCGTGGTCGTGCCGTAAATACATTGCTGTTTTGGGTGGCGTTCTTTACGTGCCTATTGACCATGTATGCGCTAAGCAGCTGGTTACCAAAACTGATGATGGCAGCCGGTTATTCTATGGATAACAGCTTAATGTTCATGATGGTCATGAACGTGGGCGCAGTTGTGGGTATTGTTGGCGGTGGTATTTTGGCTGACCGTTTCCATTTAAAACCTGTGCTGATGGTTTTGGGTATGATGGGGGCGATTGTGATGAGCTTGATGGGCTTCCAGTCAAATCAGTTCTTGCTATACATCTTGGTGTTCTTGGCAGGTGCTGCATCTATTGGTTCGCAAATGCTGTTGTACAGCTATGTGGCGCAGTATTACCCACTTGCTGTACGTTCGACAGGTATTGGTTGGTCTTCTGCGATTGGTCGTATGGGCGCGATTGTAGGGCCGATTCTGATCGGTGGTTTGCTTGGTATGAACTTACCTGCTCATTTCAACTTTATGGCGGTAGGTTTACCTGTACTGATCACTGCAATCGCGGTTGCGTTGATTATGCATGAAAATGACAGTGATAAGATTGATGTTAAAGAAGCATCTACAGCCAAAGCTTAAGTTGTGATTCTTTAAAAAGAAAAGCCTCCGAAAGGGGGCTTTTTTATTATATATTAGGTATTTTAATAAGTTTAATAATTAAGTATGAATGCTTTAGATAGTAAGTATTTAGAATCACATAGACTTTGCTTTTTCATACATGATGTAATAGTTGAATTCTTAAAAAGTGGTGAAGAAAAAAATATTTTTACATCTGTTTTTGATTTAGATGATGAAGAAAAAAAAGATTTAGGTAACTTTGAAGGACATATTTTAGATTGGTTAAAAAATAAGAAAAGAAATAATGAGTATGAGATAGCTATTAAAAAGACACTTATACCTGCAGTTTTATCAGATATGTTGCATTGTATATACGAAGTTTTAAAAGCAATGGAAACAGGGAAGACAACGGTTGCATACTTATTACTTAGAAAACCTATACAAGAAAATTTATATTTATTTGAAGAAATGTTATTACTAAAATCTGATTTTATTAAAATTTTTGAGAGTGATCCTTTACGGCTTAGACCGAAAAATGCTGGTGGTGTGGAGGGCCATCAGAAAAAAATTTACGAAATTCTAGGGGATTTAAATTCTATTTTAGATGCTAATTATATTGCATCTTTAAGATATGATAAGACTAATGAGGATAGTTTTGCTGGTTGTTGTAATCAGGCTATGCATTTATTTACTGAACATAAAGCAATTAAAACAGAAAATATGAATGTAAATTTTATTTTTGCAGGAGTTGAGGCTAAAAAAACTTTATATGACTTTATGTATAGTAGATTGCCTTACCTTATGTATTATTTCTATGTGGTATTTGAAAAGGTAGTAAGTTCAATTTCATGTACTACAGAAACATATTTAGTGGATATTCATAATCGTATTGCTGCCATGTTTTTATTAACATCCATGCATATAACTGAAGATTATCAAACAAAACAATACTATGATTTATGTATAGCTTTAGAGAAATTTTTAATTGCTAATTTTAACTGTAGTCTTAATTTAGATTTATTAGAATCTATAGCATCATCAGGAAAAATTAATTAAAAGCAGGTATATAATTAATGAAACTCAACTCTTTCTCCCCAATCCCTGAAGACGATGAAGAACTCCATCTGCCTGAACTGGTGTACTGGGCATCTTTAGGTGAACTGGCTGAAGTCGATAAATCTTTGGCAAATGGCATAGACGTAAACTCTGCCGATGAAGAAGGCTACAGCGCACTGCATGCAGCCGCAGAAAACGGCTATTTAGACGTAGTGAAGCTATTGGTAGTCAAAGGTGCAGATGTAAAGCACAAAACCCAATATACCGCTTTAGAACTTGCAGAAATGGCAGGTCATGATGATGTTGTGGCTTATTTGAAAAGTCTCTAAGTTCGATCGCGGAAAATCATGATCGTGAAATCCTCCAGCTGAATCTGGGGGATTTTTTTAAAGGGTCGTAAATAATCAATAGATAGAAAAAGAAAACCCCGACATCCTGTCGGGGTTTTCTTCGTATTTCGTGTTCTAGATACAACTCCTTGTCATATCTCACGTCCTGATGCAGAAACTTATTGTTATTGTTTTATGTTTCGGAAACTTCCTGTCTCCTGATAACTGTAGATTAGGCCTGTTTCATAAACTTGGAAAGCCGCAATTTTCTGCATGTCATGTAAGCCAAAACGTACAAAATTATTCTGTTACCTTTCCAAAGAAAAATCATCTGATTAATTGATTAGAATCAAATGATTATAAAAGGGAAGGGAACAGTAGATGAAACAATGCATACAATATTTTCGAACGCCTAGCCTTATCGTTGGCATCTTGATGACAGCCGCATGCCATGCGGAAAACACCACAACTACAGCACAAGATCAAACACCAAGCCAAACTCAAAATTCTGCACAAGTCCAGCAAGAACAGGGCTTTAAAATACAAAAAATCGCTCAATTCAATGAGCCTTGGGCCATCCAGCCACTTACAGACGGCCGTTTATTGCTGACTGAAAGAAAAGGTCAGCTAATTATCTTTAATCCTCAAAACCAGCAGAAAATACAGGTGAAAAACCTTCCCAAAGTTGCCTATGGCGGACAAGGCGGCTTAGGTGATATTGCACTCGATCCGCAGTTTGAAAATAATCATCAGATATATCTGAGCTATGCAGAAGCCGGACAGGGCGGTTATGGCGCTGTCATCGAAAAAGCCACATTAAACCTCAATGAAGCTGCGCCAAGTTTAAAACAGCGAAAAATCATTTGGAGGCAAATTCCAAAAGTAGAAGGTCAAGGCCATTATTCACACCGAATGCAGTTTGGCGCAGATGGAAAATTATGGGTGAGTTCGGGCGAACGTCAGAAGTTTGATCCTGCACAAGATCTGCAGTCAAATTTGGGTAAAGTACTGCGCTTAAATAGTGATGGAACACCTGCTGCGGATAATCCATTTCAGACCCAAGGCGAAGTTGCAAAGCAAGTGTGGAGCTTCGGGCACCGTAACCCTTTAGGCATGGCATTTGATGCAAAACAGCAGCTTTGGGTGGCCGAAATGGGACCGAAAGGTGGTGATGAGTTAAATCTCGTGCAGCGTGCGAAAAACTATGGCTATCCACATGTGTCGAATGGCGATCATTATGATGATCAACCGATTCCTGATCATCTTACACGGCCTGAATTTGAAGCGCCTGCCATCAGCTGGACACCGGTGATTTCACCGTCGAGTTTGATGTTCTACCAAGGGCAAAAGTTCCCCTTGTGGAAAAATAAAGCGCTGATTGGCGGATTGTCGTCTCAAGCAATCGTGATTGTGGACACAGCACATCAACCAGTAACAGAAATCCAGCGCATCGATATGAAACAGCGGATCCGTGGCTTGATTGAGGCCAAAGATGGCGCCATTTGGGGGATTGAGGACGGTGAAAAAGCATGGTTATTCAAAATTGAGCCAAAATAGCGGCTAAAAAATAAACAAAAAATTCAAAAAATAAAAAAAAAGCCCCTACGGGGCTTCTCACATACAGGCCTGCACGAATTTTAAATCCGTCAGCTAAGCCGCATAGTGCTCATCGGCATTAAATGCATTGGCTTGAATTTGAATTAATTTACGATTTCCTTGTTCTCCATTCATTCGCCAATGCGCAATTTTAATATTATCGACGATCGCAACATCACCTTTATGCCACTGCAAAAGCAGGGCATCTTTATACATCGCATCAAAAAATTGCTGCTTTTCGGCATCGCTCCATTCAATTTGTTGACCTTCTGGCGTGTAAATTTCCCAAGTCAGTTGCATGCCGTCCGCTGTCGAATCGATTTCAATCTCCCCGCGATTTTCAAAGCAATTTTTGGCCGCCTGATGGGCAAATGGATTGGTATTATTAGCAAAAGCCCACGGCTGAATCACATGCTTTTTCGTATCGGGGTGATGAATCACCAGTGGCGAACGCTGCAAGGTCAGTTTGGCTTTTTTATCTTGTCGAATCTCTAGACTAAACGGGCTCTTTTTCAGCAATAATCGGTCAAATAGCCCCACCTCGCGCGCCGAGACATAAGAAAAATGGTTCCATGCACCAAGATATTTTTCCTGTAGATGTTTCGGAAAATTCTCCCAAATCTGCTCTAAGTTATTAAATCCTGTTTCTGCCAAATACGTCGAAGGTTCCTGACAAAATAAGGCGATATAACGCGAGCGTTCTGAGCGCACACCACCTTCAACATGTGGGCCTTGTACCGAGTTTTCGACTGGACCCAATTGCACTGTGTTGCGGTCTATATAACGACGGTAGTCGCCTGCGCCGAGCAATTTCTCGCTGTATTTTCGCATCCAAGATGCAACCCAGCTGGGCATGTTGGGGTTAAATGCATTCCATGGCGTAAACTGAAAATATTGTTCAATCAGTTGGTTAAATTGTTCGGGTTGCTCGATGTTAAAACCACGAAACAGTAAGATGCCATTTTCATGGATTTGTTGTAAAAGCTCTTGTCGATGCGCGCCAATATATTGTGCAAGATCTTGCGGGCTATTGTGTTCTGGAGCGGCATGAAAAATGCGGGTAAAACTATTCAGTTGTTGCTGTTGCAATTGCATAGGTCATTCTCTAATTTTTTAATTCAATTTTTATTGTTGTCGCCTAATCCCTAAGCGCTGACAGTTCGAGCTGCTGAACTCGCAGCCGTTATTCTGTCTAAATTCTCTGCCGATTATAAGTACAGTTTTACTGTTGCGATGTAAGTATTGTTGATAAATTGCGATTTTCCGACGAATAGAGTGCGATCTCTGAATGAATGACGACATGAAAAAAGCCCTCGACATCCTATTGCAAAATCAATAAGTATTTGGACACCCATTCTTTTTTAAGTTGGACACTTTAATAAACGTATTCATTAATTTTGCAGTGTCCCTCAGTTGGTAATGTGAATACCATGCCACTCACCAACGAGCTAATACGATTACTTTCAGCCTTACGTTGCTTGGTATTCACCGACAGGGCATAAATGATCATTGTGTCCCGATACATTTTTTCAGGCTCAACTTTATAGTCAATTTCCGCAGCACAAACCATTTTTCTACTAACTTCGTGTGACGCTCTACGATAGACCTCACGATCATCACTAGCCAAAGTCAGCTTTCTTCGTAATTCTTGTGCATACTGCATATATACGCTAACAAATTCAGGGTTATTCCCATATTTGAGCTTTATGTATCCCTCAATATCATCACGCACACCATTACTATTTGCATCAATCCCACCAATGTTTTTTGTTTTATCTTCATTTTTTAGGAATTTTGATGTTCTCACTTCTTTTAGTGAATTCTGAATACTTGGATTAAGAAGCGAGGAACAGGCCATCAAAAGTATACTTAAGCAACTCAGTGCAATAACCGCTTTTTTCATAGGAATCATTTTACTTTTTTCGTTTAAATTTCGTTTTAGATGCAAAGAGTGTCTGAAAATAAGAGTGTCCAATTAAAAGAAGAATCTGTGTCCAGTACGATATACTATCAAGTGTCCAATTGGGCAAGAATATGCATCCTATCGAGGGCTTTTTAGATTCATTCTAAAGATATGACTCCTGTCATACCGATCAGCGTTCCTGCTGCATGTGCATTATTTATTTTTATTGCAAGACATCCTGTCTCTGTATGTTCTTACTATAGGCGCGTTGCTGTTGAGGCCATAGGCGTAAATACTGCAAGCGCTGTAGGTAAATGCCTACAGCAGAACATCGCTAAATCCTGCTAGTGTAGTGATCTAAATAACAACAATGAGTTTCGCGCATGCCTGCAACACAAATCGATATACGGATGCAATACAGCATAGAACAAGAACAACAGTTGATAAATGCTGTCTTTAACGCCTTACAACAGAGTTTTCAACTGCCTCGATATGACCGCAATATACGTTTGCAAGTGCATGCGCTACATCGGTTTCAGGTGCTTGATCATTTGACGCAGCCTGAGCGCTTTACACATATCACCATCGATTGTTTTGCGGGACGAACCGTGGCAACCAAGCGTAAGTTATATCAAATGCTGGTGCAAAATTTGGTGGAATTTGGCATTCCAGCCGACCATATCATCATTACCTTACGCGAAAGCCCTCAAGAAAACTGGGGGATTCGAGCTGGTCAAGCCGCCTGTGATGTCGATTTAGGTTTTCAGGTTGATGTTTAGTCTGTGCAAATACATGGAATGTTGCTTTCACGGAGCTTAAACGAAAAAAGCCCCGACATCCTGTCGGGGCTTTTTCGGATTCATTGTAGCGGTATAACTTCTGTCCTACCGTTAAGCTTCCTGCTCATTGTCTTATCATTGTTGTTTTATGTTCAGTGACATCCTGTCGCTGTATGACCTTAATATAAAAGTAATCCAATAACGTGAATAGTGTCTATTATCCGCATCTGATGTAAGCCAAAACGTACAACACCTAAATTATCATTCTGTCCGTCGCGTCAATGTATTGCACAGCATTAAGGCTCTCGACCGTTAGATCTATGCATCCATATTGATCTAAACCGCTTTTAAAACAGCAGGAAGCTGGTTTTGAAGTGACTAAAAGCCTTATCAGTGGTGTTACATATTTTTGCGATTAATTGGTTGAATGGTGAACTAATTTATCAGACATTAAAAATTCATAATGAAAAATATACAGGGAATAAGATCGATGCTAAGAACACTTACACAACAACGGACGACATCAAAACTTCAGCTCGCATTAGGCTGCGTCATTGCGCTTAGTGCTTCAGCAAGTTGGGCAGCATCTCCACAAGAGATTAAGAAAATTGCAGAAAGTCAAAAGCAAAGTTATTTAGAGACCTTGAAAACCTTAGTCAATATTGAATCTGGCAGTAAAGATATTGAGGGATTGAATCAGATTGCCAAGGTGGTCGCAGAGCAATTAAAAGCCACAGGGGCTGAGGTGAACGTGATTCAGCCCAAAGACATCATGAAACTCGATGGTGCGCCAGACCAGACAGGGCCGATTGTAAAAGCGGTACTAAAAGGCAAAGGTAAAACGAACATTATGTTGTTGGCGCATAACGATACGGTGTATCAAAAGGGCCAATTACAAGGTCAACCGTTTCGCATAGACGGTAATAAAGCTTATGGTTTAGGTATTTTGGATGACAAGCAGGGTGTTGCTGCAGTGATTCATGTCTTGGATATGCTGAAAAAGCTGAAGTACCAAGATTACGGCACCATTACGGTGTTAATTAATTCAGATGAAGAAATCAGTTCACCCGGCTCGCGCCAATTGATTATGGATACCGCTCAAAATCAGGACGTTGTCCTCTCCTTTGAAACCGGTGGTTTAGAGGGAAGCTTGATGTTAGCCACCAGTGGGATTGGTGCGGCTTATTTAGATATTAAAGGGCGGGGTTCGCATGCGGGGGTAAAACCTGAAGCAGGGGTCAATGTTTTGACAGAACTGGCTTTTCAGATTCAACAATTGGAAAATCTATCCAATCCGAAAACGGGTTTAAAGCTGAATTGGACCGTTGCGACGGCTGGAAAAACCCGAAATGTGATTCCTGACCATGCGACAGCGCAGGCAGATGCTCGTTCCTTAAAACCACAAGATTTTGCTGAGTTGGAAAAAACTTTGAAGCAAAAAGTCAAAACCAAAAAATTGGCGGAAAGTCAGGTCGAGGTCAAATTTGAAGTCCGTCGACCACCTTTAGAAGCCAGTCCACAAGCCAAAAAATTGGCCGCGACAGCCCAGCAGATTTACACAAACGAATTAAAGCTGCCGATGAAAGTTGAAACGACCGCTTGGGGTGGTTGTACTGATGCCGCTTTTGCTGGGGTTAGTTCGAAAGCCGCGATCATTGAAGGAATCGGTATGTCTGGCGATGGATTACATTCAGATAAAGCTGAATATATTTTGACAGATTCTATCGTGCCGCGTTTGTATTTGGTGACCCGCTTAATTGTGGAAAGTTCTACAAAGTAATCGCATCCGATTGGATGAGATCCATTGAGCCATGGCCCTGAGTTTGGTTATGGCTCATGTTAGAGCTACACTTGTGCAGCATTTGAAATGAAAAAAGCCCCGACATCCTGTCGAGGCTTTTTCAGATTCATTCTAGCGGTATAACTCCTGTCCTACCGTAAGCTTCCTGCTTAGTCTTATCATTGTTGTTTTATGTTCAGTGACGTCCTGTCTCTGTATGTTTTAACTTTATCGTGGATGATGCATGGCGTATAGCTGCCATCTGCCGAAAATAATGTAAGCCTGAACCTACAAAAGGCGGCATTTATCCCGCGAACGGCAATAATTAAGCACTCACATATTGCAGTAATTTTTTGAAAATCCCTTTAACCGCTTTGTTGTCAAATTCATTCGGTTCGAATTTATCTGTTTGATTACGCGTGAAAATGTCACGAATTTCAACTACAGCATTACTGTCAATTAAGCCCAATTGAGTTGCCACTTGGCGAATTTGATCAATCGAACGTGAACCATTGGCGCCTCCATAGCTAACGTATGCCGCAGGTTTTCCGCCCCATTCTTTACCGAGGTAATCCAATGCATTTTTGAGCGCAGGGCTGTAGCCGTGGTTATATTCAGGGCTAATGAAAATAAATGCGTCGCCTTGCGCGATTTTATCAAATGGAGCGTAAAACTCTGTCCTTCAGGTCAGAGATATAAGCGACACGACATGAAGTGTCGTTTGATTTAACTAAGGACTATTTTCCTTGAGTTTTGATTGTTAATATAAGTACATGAA